>NZ_JARANU010000005.1:0-164291 GCF_029889855.1 Halopenitus sp. POP-27
CTACCCGATAGTCCCCCCTGCGCATACCGAACCAACCGTGTGAACGGGTAAAAGGTTGTCTGGGGATCGGCCGGCCGGGGCGGTGGGCGGGATGGGGAGGATAAGCCGGTTCCGGGACCCGAATCGCTACGTCGACACCAAGGCGTCCTCGAGACGGTCGATCAGGGACGTCGATCCGACGTGCAGCGGGACCCGCTGGTGGACTCCCTCGGGTGGGACGTCGAGGACGTCCTGCACCCCGTCCGAGGCGGCGCCGCCGGCCTGCTCGATGATGTAGGCGATCGGATTGGCCTCGAACTGAAGGCGGAGCTTGCCGTTCGGCGCGTCCTCGAGCGCGGGGTACGCGAAGACTCCGCCGTAGGTGAGCACCTGGTTGACGTCGCCGACCATCGCGCCGCCGTAGCGCAGTTTCAGCTCCGATTCGATCTCGCGGGCGTACGCCTCGAAGGCCGGCGGCCAGTCGGGGACCCGACCGCCGAAGCCGTAGACCGTGGGGTCGTCCGGGAGCGTGACCGACTCCGCGACGACCGTCCGGTCGACGCCGTCGTCGGCCGGTTCGACGACCTCCTCGCGGACGCCGTCCTCGGTCGCGACGACCATCGTCGTGATCGGGCCGTAGAGGACGTACGCCGCGCCGACGAGGTCCCGTCCGGACGCCGGGAGCGGGGCGTCGTAGACGCCGACGACGGTTCCCATCGCGTTGTTCGACCGGAGGTTCGAGGATCCGTCGAGGGGGTCGATCGCGACCGCGAGGCCGTCACCGACGTCCGCGGGCGATTCGCGCTCCTCGCTCGCGAACTCGCCCACTCTCTCGACCGCCGCGAGGCGGTCCGCAAGGAGGTCGTCGGCGTAGACGTCCGCGGCCATCACGGTCTCCCCGGACGGGTTGTCGGTGCCGCTCTCGACGCGCCGTCCGGGGAGTGCGGCCCGGATCTCGGGGGCCGAGCGGGCGATGACGTCGACGACCGAGTCGACGACCGCCGCGACGTCCCGGTCTGGTGTCCCGGACATCACTCCGCCGCGTCCGGGTCGCCGCCGGCCTGCCGCAGCGCCTCGGCAGCCGACAGCTCCTCGAAGATGACGCCCTCGAGCGCGTCGAGAAGCTGGGTCGGGTTCTCACGCTGGAAGACGTTCCGGCCGACCGCAAGCCCCTTGGCGCCGGCGTCGATCGCCGACTCGACCGTCTCGAGGAACGAGAGGTCGTCGGTCTTCGAGCCGCCGGACATCACGACCTTCGTCGGGCCCGCCATCCGGACGGCCTCGGCCATCGCGTCGGCGGAGCCGGGGTACTTCACCTTCGCGACGTCGGCGCCGAGTTCGAGGCCCTGGCGGGCCGCGTAGGCGATCGTGTCCGAGCTCGTGTCGTTCTTCAGCCCCTGTCCGCGCGGATACGACCACATCACGACGCCCATATCGTGTTCGCGGGCGTCCTCCTGGGCATCGCGGAACTCCTCGGCCATCTCGATCTCGTGGTTGGAGCCGCCATAGAGGGTGAACCCGATGGCGTCGGCGCCCAGATCGGCGGCGTACTCCACCGAGCAGTTGACCGCCGAGTCCGGCTCGCCCATCCAGAGGTTCGAGGTGCCGTTGAGCTTCAACAGGAGGGTCACGTCGGTCTCGTAGTATGGATAATACGCCTCCGCGACGCCCTTCTGGACCGCCAGCGCGGTCACCGCGTCGTGGGTCGCGAGCTCGAAGACCCGTTCGGGGTCGGCGGTCTCCGGGTTCGGTTCGAAGTCGACCGGGCCGTGTTCGAGTCCGTGGTCGTACGCCAGGATGAGGATTTTCCCGTCTCGCGTGATGGCGTCGTCGGCGTGCTGGATCATCGTTTGTCGATCCGGCAACCGCCATCAAAAGCACTACGGTACCATCCCTGGCGGCGTATCACGGGTGCTGGCGGTGCGTCGCCGTCGACGGCGGCGTCCCCGCGGCGCGTCGTGGGCCCGTGGACTGTGGACGGTGGGCCGTGAGTCCGGCGTCCGCACACCGCCCTCCCGGACTCAGTCGCTCGCCGAGCGTGCCGCCTCGTGCCATCCACTCACTCGATCGGCGTCGACGTCCAGCACGTCCGCGACGTGGTCGGGGTCGGCGGTTGCGAGGCTTCGAATCGACGTGATCCCGGCCTCCGAGAGGAGGTCGGCGCCGGAATCATCGACCGCCTCGAGGTCGGTGACCGGCGTGGGCCGGGACCGCTCCCGCCAGGCGGCTTCCGCCGGGACGAACTCCGTGGACCGGTCGTCGAGGCCGGGCCAGTCGCCCGGAACCCAGTCGCCGCTCCCGGAATCGGTCCCGGAGTCAGTCCCGGATTCGGTTCCGGAGTCGGGAACGGACTCGGCCGTCGGCCCACGATCGTCGGCGTTCGATCCGCCGTCGTCGGTCCCCGATCCGTCAACCCAGTCGCCGGCGGAGGCGGCGATCCAGTCGGCCTCCGCACGGCCGAGCCCGCGGATCTGTGTCGATCGACTCTCGAGCCCCTCGCCGGCCTCGAAGGACCACGACAGCGAGTGCTCGCGGCGAATCTTGGCGGCGACGCCGGGGTTCACGCCGGTATCGACGAGCGACCGATAGGAAACGCGCTTTGCGGTGACGTCGGTCGCATCCACGCCGGCAGCCTCGAGCTCGGCTGCCGTCGCCGGGCCGATCCACCGGAGCTCGGTCAGGTCGGTGGTTGAATCATCCGACGATGTTTCGCTCACGAGCGGTCACCAGGTACCGGTCGTTCGTCGATCCGATACTTCAACGTTTCTCCGCGTGTCGGCTCGACGACCGATCGGACGTCGAGGGCGAACGCACGCGAGGACGGCGAGTTCCGGCGCGGTTCATCGGCGATGACGGCACGGCCGCGGGCGCCGTCATCCACGAGGAGTCGGACCCGTTCCTCGACCCGCTTCCCTGAGGGCGCAGGCGTCCCGGTGACCCTCTCGATCACCCGCCGTGTTCACCGTCGCCGTCGTCGCTTGCGGTCCACCGGCGTGCACCCGGAAGCACCCCGATGATCGAGGTGACGTATCCGAACCGGAACAGCCCGAGTTGCGTGAGGATCCCGAGGATCAGAACCGCGAGGAAGGCCGGGGCCGTCGGGTCGAACAGCAACGGGTCGAGCGCGATCGGGTCGGTTGCGGCCCCGAAATCGGCGATCGTCAGCGAGCGTGAGGCGAAGGCGGCGCCGATGAAGCCCGTCGAGAACACGAGGGTCGTCCGCGTGAGGACGAACCCGAGGAGGGCGCCGACGGCCACCCCCGCCAGCGTCGCCCCAACGAGCGGGAGCAGCCCCTCGACGTAGAACGGGCCGACCGCGAAGCGACCGAGAAAGGCGCCGACGATCGCGCCGATTCCGAGAACGGCCATCGAGAGCCCCGCGTACGCGAGGAACGCGCCAACCGCGCCGCCGATCGCGACCGCGCCCGCGGAGAGGAGGCCGCCCTCGAGCGTCAAAACCCCGGCCAGGCTCGGCGCGAGGATGTATCCGACGCCGCCCCCGACGAGGAACCCCGTGAGCGTGACGGCGTACACCGACACCGCAGCCCCGACGAACGCCAACACCAGCCCGACGAGCACCAACGCGACGTCGATCCCTTCGAGAGCGGCAATATCGACCATATGTCCGATCCCGCGCGATGCCACTTAAAAACACGCCGTCGCAAGTGACGGGGTCCGGAACGACGGCGTCGTGGCCGACCTCGTCTCCGGCTTCGCGGCTACCCGCTCCACTCGCCGCCGATGTCGCCGACGACGTTCTCCCGCCAGTCGTCGAACCCCGACTCACAGTCGTCGTTCTTCCGGATGTGGTCGATGAAGCCGGCGCCCGGGTCCGGCAGCGAGGCGCCACAGAAGGGACAGTCGGTCGGATCGGTCCAGGTCGGGTCCGGCGTCGTGGACGGTTGGGTCGACATATCCACCGTTACCCACCGAACCAACTTATAACTTGATTATAGGACATATATTGGGGAATTTAGGAAATAAAACACACCTACATCGGGCTAAGATATTATGTTTGTGGTCTTGTATCCGAATTAAAAATACGTATATGGAGTTCTGCACCTCCATTTCCATCGAGTCTCGTTCCCGGTTCGTTCCCGGTCCGGTGGTCCGTGAGGACCGTATTTTCGATTCACTGATACGACGACACCGCGCCGGGTGGTTTATGTATGCACACCCGTAATCCGGACTTATGACTACGCGACGGTCGATCATCGGGGGGATCGGTGCCGCGACGATCGGATCGACGAGCGGTTGTCTCGGGTTTCTCACAGGATCGGAGCCGCTCGAGGAGAGCGCACGTCCGGCCCGTGTTCAGTCGAACGTCTCCGAGTCGACCGGGTACGAACTCCAGGGGATCGAGGAGCAAACGCTCGAGGAGACGTTCGAGATCGCCGGTCAGGAACGGACGGTGGTCGCCACGAACGCCGTCGCGACGTACGAGAAAGCCCTCGAGATACCGCTTCTGGGAGAGGCGCGGACCGGCGTGTTCGCCGTCGTCTCGACGCCGGCCTTCGAGATCGCCGGCCAGTCACTCAACCCGGTCAGCGACTACGACGAGGCCGAACTCGTCGAGCTGGTCGCCTCCCAGTACGAGGGATTGCGCGTGGGCAGCCAGCGGGCACGGACCACGGCCACCACGCTCGGCAGCGACTACGAGGTCGCGATCTTCGCCGGCACGGCAACCTTCCAGGGTCAGGAGGTCGACGTGAACGTCCACACCGGATCGCTGAGACACGAGGACGACTTCCTCATCCCGGTCGGCATCTACCCGCAGGAACGATCCGACCAGGAGCGGGCGCACGTCGAGACCCTGCTCGACTCGCTCGAGCACCCGGCCGAAGCCTGACCCGGTTGGGTGTCGAGCCGGCATAGGGGATGGGCCGCCCGGCGATCGGCTCCACAACCGACGACCGGTTCTCTCAGCCGATTCGCTCCGGCCGATTCTCTCCGGCCGATTCACTCC
This sequence comes from Halopenitus sp. POP-27, assembly GCF_029889855.1. Classification (NCBI taxonomy): domain Archaea; kingdom Methanobacteriati; phylum Methanobacteriota; class Halobacteria; order Halobacteriales; family Haloferacaceae; genus Halopenitus; species Halopenitus sp. POP-27. The sequence goes on from NZ_JARANU010000005.1 coordinate 4,946, forward strand.
GGCGACCAGCGAACGTCCGAGAGCGTCCGCTGAACCGCCTCCTCGCCGATCGACTCCGCGAGGCGTTCGAAGCCGCCGCGGACCGCCCGGTCGTCGGCGTTCGCGACGAGCCGCGAGACGATGAACTCCGGCGTCGACTTGCCGACGGTTCCGAACCGCGGCTGGTAGTCCACCTGCAGGGCGAGATCCTGCGTGAGTCCCTCGGCGAAGATCCCGTCGATCCGCGCGCGCTCGGGCAACGGACTCAGGTCGTCCGCGAGGTGGGTGACGTAGACGCCGAGCGCGCCCCGATCGACGGTCAGGTCGACGAGCCCGTTCAACAGGTCGGCCGCCCGCCCGGGTTCGGTGATCGCCTCGAACTCGTCGACGAGCATCAGGGTCCGTCCCGACTCGACCAGCGGCGGCACGACCGACTTGAGCGTCGACTCGAGCACCCCGGCGTTGAAGGAGGCGTGGCGTCGGTGGAAGACGATCCGGTCGAATCGGCCGACTTCGGCGTGCTCGGCCGGAACGGGAAGCCCCATCGCGGCGAGCAGCGCGACCGCACACAGCGTCTCCAGCAGCGTCGTCTTTCCGCCGGAGTTCGCGCCGGTGAGAACCGTCACGCGGTCGCCCGTCGGCGGCACCGTCGAGGGCGATGTCGGCCGCGGTGCGGAATCGGTCGATCCGGCAGATTCGGTCGTGCCGGCCGATTCCGACTCGATCGAGTGGTCCCCGACCGCGTAGGTCACCGGTTCGACGGATCCCTCGATGAAGAGATTTCGTGCGCGAAACACCGCAATCCCGTCGTCGACGAGCTCCGGCCGGCGAAGGTCCTCCTCGGCCGCGAACCGTCCCAGCGAGAGCAGGAAGGCCACCTCCGAAACGACCTCGACCGCGGTCTCGACGTCGCCGTCCGCCCCGTGGATCCGGTCGCGAAGGTCCGTGACCACGGTCGCCTCGCGCCCGGTGACATCCTCGGCCAGCTCCTCGCGCAGCGTCCGCAGCGTCCCCGAGACGAAGTCGGCCGCGTCGACCGCGTCCTCGGGGGCGGCGGCCCGTATCCGACCGGGATCGATGGACGTCCGCGTCGCCACGTGATCGATCACGCCGCCTTTGAACGACTCGAAGTCGCGGACCGACCCGTCCCGGACGTCGTCGATCACGTCGAACGCGGACGACTCGAGTTCCGCCGCCGTAGCGAGCTGGTCACGCAACCGGTCGAGTTCCGCGTCGGCGCCCTCGAGGACGTCGACCTCGGCCTCGTCCGCTCGGCCGGCCTCGCTCGGCGACTCCCGGAGATATCCCAGCGCGCCGGCCGCGTCCCGGAGCGTCTCCGGGTCGAGATCGGCGAGCGGGGCGAACGGCTCGCCCGCGAGATCGACCTCCCGAAGCGTGATCGCGGTCTCCACGGCGGCCCGGTCGGTGCCGCCGGCCTCGTCGTAGGCCGCGAAGGCCTCCCGAACCCGTTCTCGGTCCGCCTCGGGAAGGCCGCCCCACGCGTCCCGCGCCGCGAGGACGTCCGTGAGGCGGTCCTCGATCCGGTCACGGTCGGCAAGCGGGGTGAGCACGCGTATCCGGTCGGCGGCGTGCTCGGTGAGCGCGTAGCCGGCGGCACGCGCGAGGAGATCGTCGTAGACCGATCGCGTATCGCCGGTCGCGAGCACGTCCATTTCGGCTTCGCCGGCGGCACGACGGAGGATCCGCGTCGCGCGGCCGCGCGGGATCCCCGCGTCGACGAGCGCGCGGACGTCCGCGGACTCGATCGCGTCGATGGCCGCCTCGGTGCCGAGTTCCGTCGTGAGCTGCTCGCTCGTCTTCGGGCCGACGCCCCAGTAATCCGCCAGTCGCATACGCGTTCGTCTCGACGCGGCTGCTTGTGGCTTTCGCCGATCCTGGCGTCGTGAGTCGTCGGTCGCCGCGCCGGAATCGGCCTCGCGCCGGACGCCATCGGCCTCGCGATGACCGTCATCGGACTCGCGATCGGTCCACGGACGGTGGCTCCCGTCAGACGTCCGTCGGCCGGACAACCAACCCTTAATAGGTATGCTGGTAACCACGTGTGTATGGAACCAACGCCAGACGAGATCACGAGCCTCGTCGGTCGCGAGGTGTACTCGAACAACGGCGTCTTCGTCGGCGAGGTCGAGGACGTCCGGCTCGACCTCGACGCCGAGGCGGTCACGGGACTCGCGCTCGCGGAGCTGAACGGCGAGCTCTTCCGGTCGCGCGTCCAGCCCGGTCAGGGCGTCATCGTCCCGTACCGCTGGGTGCGTGCGGTCGGCGACGTCATCCTCATCAACGACGTGATCGAGCGGCTCGACGTCGAGAGCGACGAGGACGTCGACGAAGCGGTCGCGTAACTCCCGATTGAACCCGCTCGGACGGAGGACCGTTCCCGGACGAGGATCCTCGGACTAGGACCCGTTCGATCCCTCCGAGCCCTCGACGCCCATCGCGTCGAAGAGCTTGCGGCGGACCGCTTCCTCGGTGAGTTGCAACAGGGTGTCCCGATTCTCCTCGCTTGCCTCGATCCCGGTGAAGATGCCGAGCGGGATCTCGACGGACCCCTGCGTGGAGTGTCCGGCCGCCTCGCCCATGTCCTCGAAGGCGTCCTGGAGGACGTTTCCGATGTTGATCCGGATGTCCTTCGAACGCGCCGCGAGGTAGATGTGTTCGTCGGCGACGCCGAGCACCGCGGTCGTCGTGATCCCCTCGAGGTTGAGCAGGTGTTGGGCCGCCTGCGAGAGGGCATCGCGATCGCGGATGAAGCCGGCACTCGAGAAGAGGTGGCTGCCCTGCACCTGGCGGTTCTGGATCGCTTCCGCGAGCACGTCGAGCGTCTCCGGCGACATCGAGGGGGACTCGACCTGCTCGAGGGTGTCGTGGTTCGCGAACGGGTGGAGATAGGCCGCGGCGGTGAGATCCGCCGGCGTCGTGTCGCGTTTGAAGTCGAGCGTCTCGGCCCGAATGCCGTACAGCAGGGCGGTCGCGACCGCCTCGGAGGGTGACAGGTCGAACTCCTGGAGGTATTTCGTGAGGATCGTCGACGTCGAGGAGACGTTGGTTCGGATGTCGACGAACCGAGCGTTGTACTCGTGCTCGGACTCGAAGTGGTCGATGTACACGTCGACGTCTGCGTCGAGGGTCATCTCCGGATCCCCGGATTTGGCGTGGTCCACGAGCGCGACGGTCTCGTAGTCGGCAAGCGGGGGGGCCTCCGCCCGGGAGCGTAACTCGATCCCGAGAAGGTTCACGAACGCGCGGTTCTCCTGGTGGCCGACCTCGCCCGGGTAGATGATGTGGGCCTCGACGTCATACGACTCCGCGATCGCCTGCAGCGCGGTCGCGGAGGCGATCGAGTCGGGGTCGGGATTGTCGTGGGTGAGGATCGCCATCTCGCCGTCGGTCTCGGTGAGGATGTCGGCGAGCTGGCGCGCCATGTACTCTAACTCGCCGGTCTCGAGCGACCGCAGCGCGGAGTCGGCGATCACCGTCGAGGGGTTGATCACCACGTCCGCACCCAACTCGCGCAGCTCGTCCTCGCTGACGGGGTCGGAGGCCCGGACGACGACGTAGTGGTCGTCGCTGCGCTCCCGGAGCGCCGTCACCGCGTCCTTGTTCGCCTCGACGTCGGAGGCCAGGATGAGGACGATGTCCCGGTCGTTGACGACGTCGGCGACGCTCGGGTCGGCGATGTCCTGCACCTGGGCGTTGAGGTCCTGGTCGCGGAGCGCCTCGACGCGACTCTCGTCGCGGTCGAGAATCAACACGTCCTTGTCGCGCTCGGTCAGCGATTCGGCTACCGCGTGGCCGACGCTTCCGCAGCCGAGGATCGCGTATCGCGTCCGTGCCGTTCCGCCACGCCCGGTACTCATTGGTACGCAGGTTCCGGCGGCCCGACACTTAACAGGCGCGCTTGCCTCCCTCGGTATCATCGCCGATACCCGGTCGGTTCCTCGATCGATGCGACGGCGGCCGTCGGTTCGATCGGAGTCCCCCGACGCCGTCGGGGCGGCGGCCCGCGAGGGCAAGACGAAAGTCCTTTTATGATGACCCGGATAGGTGCTCGTGAGGGCCGGTAGCTCAGTTAGGGAGAGCGACGGACTCTTAATCCGTCGGTCGGGGGTTCAACTCCCTCCCGGCCCGTGCAACGAGACGGTGAGCAACGCGAACCGTCGAGTGAACCGTTCCCGGACGCCGTATCGATCCCTCCCTGCACTCACAGTCCGCGTGAGAAACACGGAGGTAACTCATATCTGCAGAATGCCACGCTGATTCTTGATGATCCGTTCCTGCATTGCTTCGAGCTTGATGAAGTGACACAGTGGGTTCCCTGTACCGAGCGATTCCCGTTTGGTGTGAGGACTCTTCCAAAACACCCTCGGGTTGCTGACTGCTCGGCTGCTGGATTGCTGACTCTATCGACGGCACTGCAACCGGCGGCTACCCGGCCGACTCGACCTCGCCGGTGATCGACCTGACTGCGGGAAACAGCGCGAGGGCGATCAGGATCTCCATCCCGCCGACGACGAGGAACGCCGTCAGGTAGTCGAACCCCTCGGTGACCGTTCCGCCGACGAGAAACCCCGTCAGAAAGCCCAGCGATCCGAACACGTTGAACAGTCCCATCGCCGCCCCGCGTTCGGCGACGCCGACCAGATCGGTCACGAGCGCCATCGTCGCCGGGGCGACCAGCGCGCCACAGACCCCGACGAGCACCATCAGCCCGGCGGCGATCGGGTACGTCGGTGCCAGGCCGACCGCGATGATGACGAACCCGTAGGCGATCGACCCGACGACGACCGGCAGAAACCGGCCGATCCGGTCCGAGAGCACGCCCATCGGATACTGGAGGATGGCAAACGGGAGGAAGAACAGTGCCAGCGTCAGTCCCGCGCCGAACGCCGACAGCTCGAAGGCCCCCTCCTGGAAGTAGTAGACGCCCACGAGTGCGAAGAAGCCGGCGGTGAGCCGGTCGATGAACCCAAACGCGAACGGGACGAGCAGACCGGGGACCGAGCGGATCCGGGCCAGCACGTCCCTGAAACCCGGATCATCGGCCGTCGCGGGGTCCGGGTCGTCGACCGCCGTGACTCCCCGATCGTCGGCTGCGTTCGGGTCGGCGTTGCCGGCGCGGTCGGTCACGGTCACGGCGAGCAGCGCGGCCAGAAACAGCACCCCGGCGCTCGCGTAGATCGGGTAGAAGGGGTCGACGTCGGCGAGTCCGCCGCCGACGACCGACCCGAGGGCGGCCCCGAAGCCGATCGCGACCCCGGCCGCGCCCATGTTCCGACCGTGCCCGCCATCCAGATCCATCAGCATCGTGATGCCGAGCGAGAACGCGCCGATCGTGAACGCGCCGCCGACGAGGCGAACGAGCAGCGCCGTCACGAAGTCGATCCCGAGCTGCGGCGCCAGTGCGAGCGTCAGATACGCGGCGGCGCCGCCGAGCGCACCGACGACCACGAGCGACGCACGCCGACCGAGCGTGTCGCTGACCGCACCCCACACGCCGGCGAAGGCGACGAATGCGGCGAACTCGGCGGTGAGGAACCACATCCCACCGCTCACGCCGTTGCTGCCCGCCGGCGCGCCGAGCGCGTCGACGATGGCGGGGACGCCGGGATAGACGAGGACCTGTGAGACCAACACGAGCCAGACGACCGCGGCAAGCCGGCGGCGATCGGGTCCGTGAGCCGAGGGACTGCGTGCGGGCGTCCGGTGGAGGGTACTGGAGCCGATCGATCGAAGCCGATCGATCGACCGACCGAGACGACTCATGGTTGGTCGTTCGGGAGACGGGTGGAAAGACGCATCGGGTCGGGACGCGGCCGGGTGCCGCGAGCAGTCGTCACCGTGCGTTCTCGATCGCGGTCGCAACGGCGTCAGCCGTCGGCTCAGCGACGGGATCCCCGTTTACGAACACCGTCGGAGTGGCCTCGACGCCGCGGTCGATCCCGGTCTGTCGGTCGCTGGAGACGACCGTCTCGTACGTGCCGTGCTCGCCGTCACGGATCGCGGGACATGGGTCGGCGCCGGCTTCCTCGGCGGCGTAGCCGACGACGTCCCAGGAGTACGACTCGTGGTGTTCGAAGGCCGTCTTGGCGAACGAGAAGAACGCCTCGTCGTCGAGCCGATCCTGGACGCCGCGGGCGGCGCTTGCGACCCCGAGCGACCACGTGTCGTCGACCGGGATCGGGAAGTCCCAATGCTCGTACCGGATGGTTCCTGGGTCGGCGTACTCCGACTCGATCGTCGGCGCCTCCTCCAGCTCCCAGGTCGCACAGTGGGGACACGCGAAGTCCTTGAAGACCGCGACGGTGACGTCGGCGTCCGGGTCGCCGAGGACGGGGCGTGGGAGCTCCGAGGGAGCATCGGCCGGCGAACTCGTGTCACAGTCGTAGTCGGGGACGTCCGAGCCGCCGCCGAGGCAGCCCGCGACGCCGATCGTCGCGGCGGTCCCGACGGACGAGAGGACGGTACGGCGGGATGAACGCATACACCCGGATCGGTGGCGCGGACACTTATCGGCTCCGAGAGCGATCGACGCCGTTCGGTGACGCATCGACAACGTTCAAGTCGACCGATCACGTAGCCGACGTCGAATGCAGATATTCTCCTCCCGGGCCGATCGGTGGCGCGGCCTCGTCGGGCTAGCCCTCCTGCTCGTTGCGTTCGGAGCCCTGTATCTGCTGTTGCGGCGATACGCCCCGTTCGTCTTCGACGCCGCGGAACTGCGGGTCTGGATCGCCCAATTCGGCGTGTTCGCACCGTTGGTGTTCGTCCTCATCCAGGCCACCCAGGTCGTCGTCGCGCCGATCCCGGGACAGATCGTCGCGCTCGTGTCGGGGTACCTGTTCGGATCGGTATTGGGAACCGTCTACAGCCTAACCGGCGTCCTCATCGGCAGCGCGATCGCCTTCTCGCTCGCAAAGCGGTTCGGCCGGTCGTTCGTCGAGGATATCCTTCACGAGGACGTGATCGAACGCTTCGACGGGTTCGTCGAGCGCGTCGGGATCCCCGGGCTGCTCGTGTTCGTGTTGATCCCCGGGCTGCCCGACGACGCGATCTGCTTTCTCAGCGGCCTGACGACGTTGCGGCTACGGACGTTCATCGCGATCATCAGCGTCGGTCGGCTCCCCGCATACGTCCTCACCGTCTACGCCGGCGGCGAGTTCGCGGACGGTCAGATCGGAACGGGACTGCTGCTCATCGGGATCATCATCACGGCCTCGGTGGTCGGCTACTTCAAGCAGGACGCCATCCGCGAACTCCTCCAGCGGGCAGAGCCACGCCTGCCGTTCTGATGGGTTGGGTGGTGTCATCCACCATCCACTCGCCGATGTCCTCGGGGCCCCGAGATCACTCGTCGATACTCTTGGGAGACCCCGTCTCGTCCCTGACCACCCAATAGGTCGATCGGGACTCGATGAGCGCGCCCCGGCGAACCCCCGCCTGCAACAGCTTGTTCGTCCGGTCGGGGTCGATCCCCGCGGCGGCGACGAGGTCGGCAAGCTCCGGAGCTGTACTGCCCGGACGATCGGCGACGAGGCCGACGACCGTCTCGATGTCGCCGGCATCGATGGGGGGCATATCGGTGCTACGGCGTCGAGGGGGTTGGGTCTGACGGCGTCGAGGGGATATCTCCAATAGTGCCGACCGGGGTCGAACATCGACCGGGCGCCGTACGTCCTCGCGGGTCACCGCAGTCGCTCGTGTTCGACCTTCATACAGCGGTCCTGCACGACGGCGATCCCCGCAGCGGCCGCGCGTTCGGCGGCGTCGTCGTTGCGGATCCCGAGTTGGAGCCAGAGGCCGTCGACGTCTCCGGCCACCTCGCGCCGTTCGAGGACGTCGTCGACGACGCCGGGAACCGCTTCGCTGGGTCGAAACACGTCGACGACGTCGATCGTGACGTCTCGCGGAACCTGCGTCAGGGAGTCGTAGGCCGGTTCACCGAGGATGGTGTCGGCGTTGGGGTTCACCGGAACGATCCGGTAGCCGTTCTCCTGGAGGTACTTGGGTATCCGGTGGGCCGCCTTCTCGGCCGTGCTTGAACACCCCACGACGGCCACCGTTTCGGCGTCGAGCAGCGCGTCTATCCGTTCCTCGAGAGGCGACGCCGGGTCGGGGTCGGTTGCGTCGGGGTCGGTTGCGCTGGAATCGGCTGTGTCAGGATCGTTCATATTACCAGTAGGCGATCCCGGGCTAAAAACGGACGGGCAACTGCGGCCTCGATCGGCGACGGTTATAGCTATGTATCACCGAGGCACATATTAACAATCGACTATATTTCTGACGAGTAATGAATCATTCATCCGACGTTTCGACCCATATATAAGTGAATAAATAGATATATATGTACCCATTGATTGTTCTATAGTGGTATGTCATCCAAACGAACACGACGTCGATTCCTCGAAGTAACGGGTGCGGCCGGCCTCGCCGGTCTCGCCGGTTGTAGCGGCAACGGAAACGGCAGCGGCAACGGAAACGGCGGCGGTAACGGCGACGGCAACGGTAACGGCGACGGCAACGGTAACGGCGACGGCAACGGCGGAACCGAAAACCGCCTGAGCTGGCACGCCGGTGGCACGGGCGGGACCTACTACCCGCTCTCGAACGAGTTCAAGACGGTCGTCGAGGCCAACACGGACTTCTCGCTGAACGTCCAGTCCACGGGTGCGAGCGTGGAGAACGTCGGCAGTCTCGCCGACGGCTCCGCCCACTTCGCGCTCATCCAGAACGACATCGCCTCCTTCGCGAAGAACGGGACGGGCATCGACGCCTTCCAGGACAACCCGATCGAGAACCTCCAGGGCGTCGCAACGCTGTACCCGGAGACGATCACGCTCGTCACGCTGGCGGAGAACGACATCTCCACCGTCGGGGACCTCAGCGGCGCGACGATCAACACCGGCGACCTCGGATCGGGGACGCAGGTCAACGCGCTGCAGATCCTCGAGTCGCTGGGCATTGAGGACTTCACCGAGCAGAACGCCGGCTTCTCGCAGGCGTCCGAACAGCTGGCCAACGGCGACATCGACGCGGCCTTCGTCGTCGGCGGCTGGCCCGTCGGCGCCATCGAGGACCTCGCGAACACCAACGACATCGAGATCGTGTCCATCGCGGGCGAGAACCGCGAGGCGGTCAAGGCGGACGCCTCCTGGTTCGCGAACGACACCATCCCCGCCGGCACCTACAGCGGCGTCGACGAGGACGTCGAGACCGTCGCCGTCCAGGCGATGATCGCGACGCATTCCGACGTGCCCGCCGACACCGTCGAGACGGTCACCGCGGCCATCTTCGACAACCTCGACGAGCTCTCGATCAAGACGGACTTCATCACCGCCGACAGCGCACAGGACGGGATGTCCATCGAACTGCACGACGGCGCAGCAGCGTACTTCGACGCATAGACGACCCACGAGACGTCAACGCGTACGCAGCGCAGACACGGGCTGACACGACGGGGACGCGAACGCGACCCCGAGTCGGTCCGCCCTGTACCGCGTCGGTCCCGTGCCACCACGGGGCGGGACGCGTTTCAAAAGCGTTTCAAAGCTGATCCGTCGACTAACATCCGGAAATATGGGCCGCCTTTCTTCACTGACCGCCCGGACCGCGCTCAGTCTGGCGGTCGTCCTCGCGATCGTCGGCCTCGTGGCGAGCGCTCCCGTCGGAAGCGTGCTGGTCGTCGAGGACGTCCACACCGGCGAGCGCTACCTCACGGAGTCGGTCGGCGAGGGGAGCACGGTGGCCCTGGAGTACACCCACAGCGTCGAGAAGTCGCGCGTCTACGACGAGTACCGGGTGGACGGTGACACGCTCGTGAACACGCGGATGGAGTTCGAGTCCTACGGCTGGGGGCTCCCGTCCCGCGTCGACGTCACGACCGTCAACGGGACCCTCGTCTATGACCCCGCGGAACCGATCACCGAGCTCGACAGCCTCTCCGTCTCGCCGGGGCGGATCGCCGACCACACGCTGATCGTCGACGGACGACGTCACGACCTCGTCGCGGCGACTCGTGGCAACGACGTCACCATCCACATCGAACAACGGTCGCTTCTCGAGATGATCCTATGACCACGACCCACCGAACGGACGGCGGCATCGACGACCCGAACGACGGCGATTCCGGGGACTCAGCTGACGCGGCCGCGCCGGCGGCCGAGGAAGTCTCCCGTGAGGAGGCCGAGGAGCTGATCGAGGAGATCGAACGCCGCCGCTCGCTACAGGGGATCGCCGCGGTGGCGGTCGCCGCGATCGGGATCCTGTTTTCGATCTTCCAGCTGTATCTGGCCGCACGGAGCTTTACGTTCACGATCTGGCTCCCGACCGTCGAGATCGGCGGGCTCTCGCTCGCGCCCATACAGGTCTCCTTACAGCTCCTACAGGCGAACGCGATCCACGTGGCATTCGCGCTCGTGCTCACGTTCCTGCTGTTCCCTGGGAGTATGGGTGACGGAATCGTATCGCGGAACGTCGGTCGGATCGTCCCGGCGATCGCGAACCGGCTCGGCGATCGGAACCCACTCACGCGGCTGTTCGCGAGGGGTCGATCGGCGGTCCGTTGGGCGTTCATCGACCCGAACCGCGACCGGGTGACGCCGTTCGATCTCGTCTGTATCGCCGCGGCGATCCTGTCGGCGATCTACTTTCTGACGGAGTTCGCCGAGATCCAGAACATGCGCGTCTTCGGGATCGATTCGGGACGTCCGGTCACCGAGGTGTACATGTTCCTCCAGCCGATCCTCGGCGGCGTCCCGTTCGTGAGCGAGTTCTCCTACGCGATGGCGCTCGGCGTGATCGGCGTCCTGCTCGTGCTCGAGGCCACCCGACGGACGCTGGGCCTCCCGTTGATGATCATCGTCGCCACGTTCATCGTCTACGCACGCTGGGGATACCTCATCAGCGGGAACACGCCGTTCCTCGGATTGCTCGCGATCCCGGAGCTCACCTGGCCGGACATCGTACAGAACCTCTGGTACAACACCGAGAACGGCGTCTTCGGGATTCCGGTGACGGTCTCGGTGAGCTTCATCTACATCTTCATCCTGTTCGGCTCGTTCCTCGAGATGAGCGGGGCCGGCCAGTGGTTCATCGACCTCGCGTACGCGGCAACCGGCAGCCGGAAGGGCGGGCCGGCGAAGGCGAGCATCCTCGCCAGCGGATTCATGGGGACCATCTCGGGCTCGTCGATCGCCAACACCGTCACCACCGGCGCGTTCACCATCCCGCTGATGAAGCGGTCGGGCTACTCGCCGGAGTTCGCCGGCGCCGTCGAGTCGTCGGCCTCCTCGGGTGGACAGATCCTGCCGCCGGTGATGGGGGCGGCCGCGTTCCTGATGGTCCAGTACACCGCGACGCCGTTCGCCGACATCATCATCATCGCGACGATCCCGGCGATCGTCTTCTTCTTCGGCGTCTGGGTGATGGTCCACCTCAAGGCGGTCCAGGAGGGGATCGGGGGCGTGTCCGATGCGGACACCGTCTCCATGTGGAGTCACCTCACGCGCGGCTGGTTCTACCTCGTCCCGATCGGCCTGCTGTTGTACTACCTCATCATCGAACGGCTGTCGGTCTCGCGGTCGGCGTGGTTCACGCTCGTCGCGCTCGTCGCCCTGATAGCGCTCGTCTCGGCGTACAGCGACGAGACGCGCGCCCGGCTCCTCGGCGTTTTCGCGGCGATCGTCGGCGTCGAGCTGGCCAGCCACGCGATCGCCGGGGTGCCGATCACCGGGCTCGTGACCGGAAGCGGCGGCACGGGACTTCCCGTCGGGGAAGCGGCCGGCGCCATTCTCTCGCGGATCGAGTGGTACGCGATGCTTGCGGGGGTCCTGACGCTGCTCTCGAAACCGGACCTCGACGCGTCGCTGCTCGATCTCAACCCCTCGGTGCAGGAGACCGCGGCCTCGATCGGCGACCGAACCGGCCGTGACCTCGAGGAGAGCCAGCCGTTCAAGCTCGGGACGTTCGTCGTCACCTCGATGGAGCAGGGTGCCCGCACCGCGGTTCCGGTCGTGATCGCGGTCGCGGCCGCCGGGATCATCCCCGGCGTCATCAGCGTCTCCGGGCTCGGCCCGAACCTGACCTCGCTGTTGCTCGCCCTGTCCGGCGGGTCGATCGTGGTTATGTTGCTCGTGACGGCCGTCTCGAGCATCATCCTCGGGATGGGGATGCCGACGACGGTCACCTACATCATCCTCATCTCGATGCTGGCGACGCCGCTCGTGGAGTTCGGCATCCCGCTTTTGGCCGCCCACCTGTTCATCCTCTACTTCGGCGTCATCGCCGACATCACGCCGCCGGTGGCGGTGGCGGCCTACGCGGCAAGCGGGGTCGCCAAGTCCGATCCCTTCGAGACCGGCGTGAAGGCGTTCTCGCTGTCGCTGAACAAGGCGATCGTCCCGTTCGCGTTCGTGCTGGCCCCGGGGATCGTCCTACTCCGCGAGAAGGCCAACGCCGGGGAACTCCCGATCCGTGAACGCTACCGCGTGGTCGGCTTCGAGGACCTCGCGGAGCTCTCCTACTCGATCCCCGAGATCCTCGTGCCCGTCATCGGGGTCTTCCTCGGGGTGATCGCGCTCGGCGCCACCGTCATCGGAACGCTGTATACCCGCGTCGATCGCGCCGGGCGGATCGGGTTTGCGGGCAGCTCCCTGCTGTTGATGGCGCCGGGACTGCTCTCCGAGGCCGTCTTCGACACGCTCGGACTCGTCGGGATCTCCGTCTCGGTGGACGCGCTCCTGCTTGATCTCGCCCTTCGCGGCGTCGGCTTCGCGCTGTTCGCCCTGCTTACGGTTCGCAACCGCCGGAAGGCGGACGGCGAAAGCGGCGGTCCCGATACGGAAACCGACGCGGACGCGGGGGCAACCACGGTCGCCGCCGGCTCCGAGTCCGTCTGAGCCGGCCGACCCCGATCGCTGCCCCGGGATTTGGCTTCGCCAGAACACCCATTACCCCGCGGCCGAAACGATCGATCGTATGTCAAACGACCGCGTCATCGAGCTGCTCCGGAAGGCGTATAGCGACGAGATCGAGACGGTGATGAACTACCAGACGAACGCGATCGTCCTCGATGGCGTGCGCGCCGAGGAGATCAAGGAGAGTCTGCAAGTCGACATCCAGGAGGAGCTTGCCCACGCCGAACAGCTGGGCCAGCGGCTCAAACAGCTGGACGCCCGACCGCCGGGGTCCGCAGAGTTCACGGCCCGCCAGGACTCCCTCCAGCCGCCCGCGGACTCCACGGACGTCCTCTCGGTCATCCGTGGGGTACTCGACGCCGAGGAGGACGCGATCGACACCTACCGCGACCTCATCGACGCGGCCGAGGACGCGAACGACCCGGTCACCGAGGACCTCGCCGTGACGATCCTCGCCGAGGAGGAGGCCCACCGCACCGAGTTCCGCGGGTTCGAGAAGGAGTACCGGTCCGACTGAGCAGCCACCGTTTCGGCGAGGCGTCCACCGCTCCGACCGGACGTCTACCGCTTCGGTGAGGCGTCCACGGAGACGAATTCGACGTTCCGAAACTCGAACCGCGCGCCGGTTCCGGATTCGGGTTTCTCGTGCGGCGCCAGCGAGACCGTCCAGCCGTGTGCCTCCGCGATGCCGCGAACGATCGCGAGACCGTATCCCGTCCCGCCGTCCCGTGTCGAGTAGCCGCGGTCGAAGATCTCCCCGCGGATCGAGTCAGGGATACCTGGTCCGTCGTCCGCGATGTAGAAGCCGTCCGGCGGTTTACCCGTTGACCCATCCGGGAGCAGCCCGACCGTGATGGTGACGGCTTCGTCGCCGTGTTCGACGGAATCCCCGCGAGCCTGCGAGCGGGGGTTCGTCGAGCTATGCTCGACGGAATTCTCGCGAGCCTGCGAGTGGGGGCTTGTCGAGCTATGCTCGACGGAATTCCGAAAGAGGTTCTCGAGGAGGTCACGCAGCCGGCTTCGGTCGGCGTCGATCGTTCCCAGCGGCGCCTCGATCCGGAGTTCCGCGTCGCCGGTGTCGACGCCGTTCCACGACTCCCGGACGCAGTCCGCGAGATCAACCGGGGCGGTGTCGCCGATCAGGGCACCCTCCTTCGAGAGCGCCAGCAGGTCGTCGATCAGTTCCTCGATGCGCCCGAGCGAGTCGACGACGCGGTCGAGTTCGGGCGCATCGTGGTCCTCCCGGACGAGTTCGGTGTAGCCCTGTGCGACCGACAGCGGGTTCCGAATGTCGTGTGCCAGGACGTCCGCGAACTCGTCGAGCCGGTCCTTGCGCCGGCGAAGTTCGCGTTCTCGCCGTTTTCGGTCGGTGATGCCCCGGACGATCCCCGTGAAATACTGGTCGCCGTCGTGGCGATGTTCCCGGAGGCTGATGAGCGTCGGTACCTCGTGGCCGTCCTTGTGCAGCGCCGGGAGTTCGACGCCGTCCCAGTCGATGTTGCGTTCCCCGGTTTCGACGTAGGACGCGAGCGCCGCTCCGTGGACCGGCCGGAGGCGTTCGGGGATGATCCGCATCTTCGAGCTGCCGACGAGCTCCTCGGGAGTGTAGCCGAGGATGTCCTCGATCGCCGGGTTCGCGTAGACGATCCGGCTGTCGGCGTTGATCGTCAACATCCCCTCCGCGGCGTTCTCCACCAGCGTCCGATAGAACTCCCCCTCATCGACCGGGAGCGCGGTCACGTCCGCGGGCATCGCGTCGTCGGCGTCCGCGTTACCACCCGTGTCCGATCCCGTGTTCCGTCCCATTCTCCACTGATACCTCCCTTTCTACCGGAGCCGTAAACGCTTGCCGATATGTCGGATGATGGACCGGTTCGCCGTGTGAGCGCTGCAGACCGGGGCCGTCAGTCGGTCCGGATCTCGAACCGGGCCCCATCGAGGACGTCCGCGTCCGCGATCCGGATCGACCAGTCGTGGGCGGTCACGATCTGCCGGACGCTCGTCATTCCCATCCCGCTTCCGGACTCACCGTCCTTCGTCGAGAATCCGGGTGAGAACACCCGGTCACGGTCCGCCGGATCGATCCCCGGACCGTCGTCCTCGTAGACGAAGCCGGTCGCTCCTCCCTCGCGGAGTCGATCGAACCGGACGGTAACGTCGTCGCCGTCGGTATGCTCGGCTGCGTCCTCGCGAGCGTGCGAGCGGGGGTTGGTCGAGCTATGCTCGATCGAGTTCCGCAGGAGGTTCTCGAGGAGGCGTGCGAACGCGTCGGGATCGGCCTCGACGTCGACCGAGTCCGGGACGTCGATCGCCATCGAGTCGGGCGGATCGACCGCGGTGACGGCATCCTCGACCGCGTCCGCGAGCGGGACCGTCTCCGTCTCGGAGACGATCTCGCCGGTCTGCAGCGTCTCTGCGAGGTCGGCTCGAAGGGCGTCCACGCGGTCGATGGCCTCGGCAGCCCGCTCGACGTGCTCGAGGTCGCCGGTCTCAAGCGCGAGCTCGAGCCGTCCCTGAACGGCGGTGATCGGGCTCTGGAGGTCGTGTGAGACGACGCTCGCGAACTCGTCGAATCGCTCGGCGTGGTGTTTGAGTTCGCGCTCACGCTGGCGCCGCTCCGTCACGTCCTTTGCGGAAACGACGATGCCGGTGACGTCGCCGTCCGTGTGGTTCACATCACCCTCCGAGACGACCGGTCGAAACGTTCCCTCGACGGAGAACGGACCGTCATCCGTGGCGGCGTGGACGGCATCGAACTCCACGTACTCGCCCGCGGCGGCGGCCGCGACCCACTCACGGACGTCCTCGCGACGATCCTCGGGCCACCAGGGCGTTTCGGGGAACGGTTCGCCGACCAGGTCCTCGTGGTCGACCTCGACGTACCCGAGCGCGGTCGAGTTCACCGAGCGTACGGTCCCGTCCGGTGCGAGGAGTCCGACCAACACGGCGGGATCGTCGAACACCGCCTCGAACCGACGCCGGAACCGCCGAAGTTCGCGTTCACGCTCCTTCAGGGCCGTGATGTCACGGCTCTCCGGGATCAACAGCGTCACCTCACCGTCCGCGTCCGTAACCGGGTGTACGGTGAAGTCGATGATCGCCGACTCGTCGGCGCCGCTGATCGCGACCTCGGCGTGATACGGGTTGCCGTCGCGGGCCGTGTCGACCGCCTCCCGGGCGATACGCCGGGCACGATCGGACTCCGTGAACCACGGGCCCTCCCACAGCGGCGTTCCGAGCACCTCGTCACGGTCGACGCCGGCGAACGCGAGCGCCGACTCGTTGGCCTCGATGATCGTCCCGTCGGGGTCCAACAGACCGGTGAATTGGGAGGTGTTCTCGACGATCGCCTCGAAGCGGCGCTCCCGGCGCTTCGACTCGGTGATGTCGGTGATGAACCCCTCGAGAACGGCCGCATCGTCACCGATCTCGGCCTCGCGGGCGACTGCCACCTCGTCCACCTCGTGGTCGACGGACACGCCGCGACCCCGCTCCCAGACCCACCGGGTCTCGTCCGCGGCGGTCCGGATCCGGTACGTCTCCTCGAACGGCTCGCCGACCGCGATCGACGTCTGGACCGTCTCCCAGACGTCCTCCCGATCGGCGGGGTGGACCACGTCGTGGCCCCAGGTGAGGTCGCCGGACTCGATCCGGTCGGCCGAATACCCGGTGAGCGATTCACACTCCCCCTCGATCGACTCCATCGGCCAGCCCGGCTCGTTCCGACAGCGGTAGACGACGCCGGGGACGTTGTCGACGAGCGTCTCGAGGCGCCGTTGCTGTGCCCGTGCAGACCGCCGGGCGCGGTACCTATCGACGGCGTTCTCGACCCGGTTCGCGAGGATCGTGTACTGGTCGGTGCCGGACTCCTTCTGGAGATAGTCGGTGACTCCGGCGGAGACGGCCTCGCTCGCGACCGACTCGGAGCCCTTGCCCGTAAAGAGGATGAACGGAACCTCCGGGGACGACGCACGCACCGACTCCAGGAACTCGATCCCGTTTCGGCCGGGCATGTCGTGGTCCGAGACGATGCAGTCGATCGACCGCTCGTCGAACACGGCGTGGCCCTCGGAGACGCTCGTGGCGGTGACCACCTCGATCGCGTCGCTCTCCCGCTCCAGGAACGTCGCCGCCATCTCGAGGAACGCCGGGTCGTCGTCGACGTGTAGCACCTGGATGGGGGGATCCATATCCCGACGTATCGTGCCGACAACGTAATAGTGGTTCCCCATCGTGATCCGGTATCGGTTCCGGAGCGGCCAGTCCCGCGGGACCGATCTGCCGATGGCTTTTTGCCGTGATACCACCGATTCGCGCGTATGCCGCCCCTCCAGTTCGGCGTTCCGGTCGGTCCCGAAGCGGTGATCCTCGCGCTCATCGTCCTCTGGCTCGTCGTCTCGATCGGCGTGGCCTACTGGGTCTACGCCGACGCGACCGCCCGCGATGAGGAGTACGCCGTCGTCTGGGCGCTCGCGGCCGGCGTGCTTACGTACACCACGGGATTCGGCGGCGTGATCGTGATCGCCGTGTACGTCTGGCAGCGCAAGTGACCGGGGCTGATCTCGAATCATCCGGTGCGGATCTCGCGCTGACCGTGAACTATATCCCCCGCACGACCAACCCTGTGACAGGTTCGAGGGGGATCCGAAGATGGCCGACCTTGATCTCGTCGACGACTACTCGGTGCTTGTACTCGAGGAGTCGTACACGCTGCGAGGCCTCTTCGAGAGCTGGCTCGAGGGGATCGAGGTCCGGACTGTTGCCGATCCCGACGATGTCGCCGCCGCGTTCGACGCCACCGTCGCGGTCGCGTGTCTCTCCGTGACGGCACTCGATGACTCCGGCGAGGAGGTCCGCACGCAGCTGCTCACGCGAAACCCGTACTGTCAGCTCGTCGGCGTGGTGTCCCGATCGACGTCGCCCGACGAGCACGAGGCCGACTACGACGAGTGCCTCCAGCGGCCGGTGATGAAGGCCGAACTGCAGGAGGCGGTGGATCGCCGGCTCGCGTACGGGATGTACAGCAGCGCACTCCGGAAGTTCTACGACCTGAACGCGGCGTTCGTCTGGCGCCGGCGGGACGTACCGGATGAACCCACCGGAGCCGATGGCGATTCCGGCTCTGGCACCGCTGCTCGGAGCGCCGACGACGACGCCGGGGACGATGGAACCGCCACCGATGCGGTGGAACAACCGGGATGGCTGCACCGACCGGACGCACGCGACGGCACCGATTCCGATCCACTCGACGAGGGACGGCTCGAGGACGTGGACCTCGAGGAACCGATCGGCGACCTCGACCCCGACGAGATCGTCGAACGGTATCGGCGGGTCTGCAGACAGCTGGACGTACTGCAGGAACGGCTCTCGGGGGCCGCGATCGCGGAGATCTCGATGAGTATCCGGCGCCACAAGGACTACCTGACGACGCCGAGCGCCGACGTCGACCGGGGACCGCCGGCCAAACACCACCCCCGGCGCTGTCCCGCTTGCAAGCTTCCGTGGGGCGTCGACCACGGCAACGAGCTCGGGACCGGATTCACCCGGATCGCCGCCGGCGTCCGCCGGTGTACGCGGTGCCGGGAGATCGTCCACGGCCTGGGCGAGAGCGGCCGCCGGATCACGGGGCGGTGACTGTTTCGGAGCATCACGGAGGAGGATACGTCCCCGGGATTGATTACCGTGGTAGTTGTACCCGTGAGTATGAGTGCCACCCAAAGCGGGTCCACCGCCGACGGATCGAGCCTGACCCTCCCCGCGACCCCGATCGGATACGTCGCCATCGTCGCGGCCGCCGTCACGGGCATCGTCCACCTGTTGCTCGGGTCGAACGTGCTCGCGTTCAACCGAATGCTCGGCGTTCTCTTCCTGCTCAACGGACTCGGGTTCCTCGGCGGGATCGGTGTGTACCTGACCACGTACTGGCGACGGGAACTGTTCCTCGTGGCCGCCGCGTACGCCGTCGTGACGGTCGTCGCGTTCTTCGGGTTCCAGGGCGTCGGCGTCGACGCCTTCTACATGCAGGGCAGCCTCAACCCGCTCGCCGTCGTCGCGAAGGCCGCCGAACTCGTGTTGGCCGCGGTCGCGGTCGTGCTGTATACGGGCTCCGCCGAGTAGGGAACCTCACCGCCATCCCGTCGTTTCCCACCGGGCGTTCCGTCCCGTGACTCCTATCCCTCCCACTCCTCGTAGTCGCGATAGACTCCCTTCGAGAGGTATCGCTCGGAGGAGTCGGGAAACACGGTGACGACGGTATCGTGGGGGACCGCGAGGTCGCCGCGGTCGATCCGGTCGGCGATCTCCCGGGCGGCCACGCTGTTGGCGGCCGATGAGGAGGCGACGAGGTGGCCCTCCTCGGCGGCGAGCCGGGACATCTCCTCGTGGGTGTCGCGGTCCGGGATCGTCGCGATCTCGTCGACGAGGTCCGGGTCAAAGAGGTCGTTCGTCTCGATGTCGTGGGTGCCGATCCCCTCGGTCTTGTACGCCTCGTGGGGAACGTCCTCGTCGAAGAACTCGCGGTAGGCGGACCCCTCGGGCTCGACCGCGACGATGTGGGTGTTCGGATCGCGTTCGAGGAAGTACTCGGCCAGCCCCATCAGCGTCCCCCCGGTGCCACAGCCGACGACGACGGCGCCGACCTCGCCGTCGAGCGCCGCGTCGATCTCGGGTGCGGTGGTCTCGTAGTGGGCCTCGGCGTTGAGCGGGTTCGAGAACTGCTCGGGCACGATCGCGTTGTCGAGTTCCTTCGCGAGCGCGTGCGCGCGTTCGATCGCGTAGCCCATCCCCTCCTCGCTGGGCGTGTTGATGACCTCGGCGCCGAGCGCACGCATCAACTGCTGTTTCTCGACGGAAAAGCGCTCGGGGACGACGAACACCGCTTCCAGGTCGAGCCGGCCGGCCGCGACGGCGATCCCGATCCCCGTGTTGCCGGCGGTCGGTTCGATGACCGTGCCGCCGGGATCGACGTCGCCGCGTTCGAGCAGCCGTTCGAGCATATACTTCCCGATCCGGTCCTTGATGCTGGCACCCGGGTTGAACGACTCCAGCTTCGCGTACACCGGCGCCGCGTCCGGCGAGTCGTGAACGCGGACGAGCGGCGTCTCGCCGATCGCCTCGTTCACCGACGACAGCGGCTCCCGAAAGGCAGTCATACCGGAAGGAAGGACGTGGCGGCTTGTGTAGGTTTCCATCGCGCCGGTGGCGTGTCGCCATCGGTACCGTCCCGGCGCTCGCCTTCGCAACGGTTAGGGAGCTACCGACCGCAGGCTGCGGTATGACGCACGCTCTCGGCGAGTCCGACTGGGGCGACTGGCTGCCTCGCGCGATCGAGGACGCCGACCCCGAGACGGTCGCGCTGTGGTATCTCGGCTGCAACGGCTTCGCGATCAAGGGATCCGACGGGACGGTGCTGTGGATCGATCCCTACCTGGGAATCGGCGACCCGCCGCGGACGACCCGGATGATCCCCGTGCCGTTCGATCCGACCGACGTGACCGTCGGCGACGCGCTGTTCATCACCCACGAACACAGCGACCACGCACACGGGCCCTCCCAGGCGCCGATCCTGGCGAACACCGACGCCGAGTTGATCGCGCCCGACGACTCGCTTGCGGTCGCCGAGGAGGAGGCGTGGGCCGACGACTGGGACGTCTCGACCGACCAGTTCACGGCGATCACGGAGGGAGACACGCTCCGCGTCGGCGAGTTCGCCGTCGACGTCGTCCCCGTCAACGATCCCGACGCGACTCATCCGGTCGGCTACGTCATCGAACACGACTCGGGAACGATCTTCCACGGCGGGGACACCAAGCCGACGGACTCGTTCGCCGAAATCGGCGACGCCTACGACATCGATCTGGGGATCCTCGCGTTCGGGTCGGCCGGCACGATTCCGGACAAGGAGACGCGGGAGCCGAAACACACCAAGTGGTATTCGGACGAGACGGAGATCGTCGACGCCGCGAACACGCTGGAGATCGACCGACTGCTGCCGACCCATTGGGACATGTGGAAGGGACTGACGGCGGACCCGACCGCGTTGTACCCCCACGTCCGGAGCTTCGACCACCCACGACGCCTCGAGCTCGTCGAGATCGGCGATCGCGTCGATCTCTAGTCGTCGGCGTCCCAGCAACGACCTCCCCTCGGTCCGCAGTCCACCTCCAGTTCCGCAGGCCACCTCCAGTCCCGCAGTCCACCTCCAGTCCCGCAGTCCACCTCCAGTCCCGCAGTCCACCTCCAGTCCCGCAGTCCACCTCCAGTCCCGCAGCCTCCCGATGGTCACGCAGTTCTCGTCGTTGATAGTTTCCCCGTGCGATTTAAGAGGCTGGTAACGAACCCCTTGCCTATGAGCGATCCCCAACGGTCCGAACGCGTCGTCGAAGCCGACGGGATTACCGTCGAGAAGTCGTTCGCGACCGACGAGTTTCCGGTCCCCGCAGTCACCTTCCGGGTCGAGTCGAACCGGTCGGAGCCGGTCCGGGTCCGGCTGACGGACACGATCCCCGACGACTTTCCGATGGAGCGGGTCGGGTTCCACCCGGATTTCGGGAGCGAGCACTGGACCGCATACAGCGATCACCGGGTCGAGTTCGATCGCCTTCTGGAACCGGGTGCAACCGTCCGAACCGTCTTCGGGATCCGCGGTGACGGGATCGACTCCGACGCGTTTCTGACACCGCCGACGGTCGATCACGTCCCG
Source organism: Halopenitus sp. POP-27 (assembly GCF_029889855.1). Taxonomy (NCBI): domain Archaea; kingdom Methanobacteriati; phylum Methanobacteriota; class Halobacteria; order Halobacteriales; family Haloferacaceae; genus Halopenitus; species Halopenitus sp. POP-27. The sequence goes on from NZ_JARANU010000005.1 coordinate 26,558, forward strand.
GAGGGCGAATCGATCGAGGACGTCCTCGGCGCCGACGGGAACGACCCGGTTCGGGAGGTCGTCGCCGGCGACCGCGACTCGCTGCCCGGGATGGAGGACGAGGGACGACCGGCGGTCGACGGTCACACGGACGCCGACGTGGCTCCCGCCGCCGACGCCGACACTGCTGCCGACGCCGCCGACGCCGATGCGGCCGACGGAGGGGACGAGGCGCCGTCGCCGAACTCGATGGATGCCGACACGTCGCCCGCGGTTACCGCCGCGACGTCCGTCACCGTCGACGGCCGGAACGCCGGAGAGGGTGCCGACGATGACACGGAGGCTGAGGCCGATACCGACGCCGCTGCTGCCGACGCCGCCGATGCAGATGCCGCCGATGCAGACGCCACGACCGACGATGCCGGAGCTGACGACCCCGGGACGATCGACGACGAGCCCAATGAGCCCGACGAGGAAACCGGCGCGGTGGACGTCTCCGTCGCGTCGGCGCTCGCGGCCGAGATCCGGTCGGGCGACGTTCCCGAGGCGGACCTCGAAACCCTCCGGGAGGAACTCGACCTGGGGACGCCGCGCAGCGTCGACGTCCGGATCAGTCGGCTCCAGTCGCGCATGGAGGATCTGGCCGCCTACGCGGACGCGCTCGAGGAGTTCATCGACGAGGAGGGGACGGCCACGGAGGTGCTGGAGTCGACCCGCGAGCAGGTCGAGGACGTGGCGACTGCGCTCGACGCGGCCGAAGCCCGGATCGATGAGGCCGCCGACGCCCGCCGATCGGTTCGGAAGGACCTCGACGCGGTCGAGGGGACGCTCGATGACGCCCTCGACGACGTCGCCGACCTCGAGGACCGGGTGGCGGACGTCGAGTCCATCGAGCCGACCGTTTCCGACCTCGAAACGACCGTCACGGATCTCGAGGCGACCGTCGAAGACGTTGACGGAACCGTCGCCGTACTGGACGAGGAGATGGGCGACGTTCGGAGCGACATCGCCGATCTGGACACGCGCGTCCACGACCTCGAGGACGTCGATGGCGACGTCGAGACGCTCGAGTCGGAGATTGACCGGATCGACGACGAGCTGGCCGAGCTCGAGGCGTTCCGCGACCGCCTCAGCGACGCGTTCGGAACCTAAGGCCGTTCGAGGCGTCCGCGACGGGGTGTGGACGGTGGGCGGGTGAACGGATGGTGGGTGAACGGATGGCGGGTGGGGATGAACGGACGGACCGATCGCGCCGTCCGACACTGGGACGCGTTCCGCAACCCGTTTGACCCTCGAACGCGGAGTACCGCCGATGACTACGCCGGTACCGATCGCCGTTCCCAGGAAGGGGCGCCCGCTTGAGGCCGTGTTGGAACGCGTCGCGAGTGTGGTGGGGGCGGACGCCGAGTCGCTTGCCGACGACGTCAGTTCGACCCTTCGGTACGAAAAGGCCGTGACGAAAGGCGGCGTCGAGGAGTCCCGTGGTCCCTACGAGCGACTCGCGGCCTACTCGTCGCCGGCGGATCCGTACGCACCCGAATACACCCTGCTTCGGGACGACCGCGACGGAATGCCGCGTCGGATCGTCTTCGACTCCGTCATCGTCGACGTCGGCGACGTGCCGGTGCATCTGGTCGGCCGTGAGGAGCCCTTCCGCGCGCTCCGCACCCACGAGTTCGCGCTGGGGTTCGACTCGGCTGACCTCGTCTTGGAGGAGGTCGTCGATCTCCGTCCCTCCGGCGTGGCCGGGCTCGACGACGTCAACACGCGGATCGATCCCCAGGAATCTGACGTACGCGTCGTGACTGGTCTCGGTGACACCGTGTATCACACGTTGATGGCGACGCCGGAGCTCCTCCCTGCCGGCGCCGATCTCGACCGGTCGTTCGTCGAGACCTACGAGGGCGACCTCTGTATCTCCCCGCGGTACGAGCGGTTGGTCACCGCCGTGCTCGGGACCGACGCGACCCGGGACGTCTCCTTTACGTATCCCGCACGGGACGCCGACGAGGAGGAGGCGGCGATCGCCGAGACCGGCATCGGCGTCTATCTGACGGTTACGGGATCGACCGCCCGCGAACACGGGCTCGTCCTCGGGGAACACCTCTTCCCCAGCGAGACCGTCCTGATGGCCAACGCGGCCGAGGCGTCGACGACGATCGATCGCGTCCGCGACCGGTTGGTGCGTGAGGAGGCGGAGTCGGTGCTCTCGGTGTAACTGTAGCCGATCGGTAGCGCTCCCAACTCCGGTTGACGGGCACGTCGATCGGGGTCCGCAGGAAAAACAGGACCGGGCCCCGGTCAATCCAGATTCGAGATCGCGTCGTCGATGTCGAACGTCTCGGTGGTTTCCGAGCCCGTTTCACCCCGGTCGACGACCTCCTGGTCCTCGTCGATCTCCACGTCCGGTCCCTCCTCGTCGGTGAACTCCGTATGTACTCCCCAGGGCATGTCTCGATCCTCGGCTCACCGGTGTCCGGATGGTCGTCGATACGCTCGTCCCCGATCCCGGGTACCGCAGCGGCCCGGTGAGCCATCGGTGGTCCGTCTACCGGACGAAGCGATATATGTGTTGGGGCAAGCAGTGAATACATTTTTTACCCTTCCCGTCCCACGTGAATGTGGGTAGGTACCATGGGAATTAGAACCGCGTTCCAGCAGACTCGGTGGATAACGATCGGGGCCCTCGCAGTCGCCATCTGGACGGTCGTCGTCTGGTTCGAGGTTCTCGGACTGATCGAGTGGACGGCGATGGACTACGTCGGTCGGTCGGCGGTTGGCGGGGTGATCGGGCTCATCGTGCTCGGGGCCCTCGTCGTGCTGTTGGTCGCGCTGTTCGGCGAACTGGGTGAAGAGGAGCCGGCGCCGGAGAGTTGGCCGCCAACATGACGTACTTCGAATGCACCGAATGCGGGCAGATGGGTGACTTCACGAGGATGGAGCGATCGGCACTCCGACAGCGGTGTCCGGTCTGTGAGGAGGAGACCGTCTGGGAGACCGCCTTCGAGGCCGAGGAGGGGGTGTCGTTTTGATCTCCTTCGAGGCTAGCGACCGCCTCGTCGCGGCCGCCGAGGAGTGGGGCGAGGCCCGGTTGGAGGACCGGGACGAGGCGCTCGAAACCAAGGTCGAACAGGCGCTGCTGGAGGTCGAACACCTCGTCGCCGGCGCCAACGAGGTCGACTTCGAGGTCGACGGTCGGACCGTCCACCTCGAGCCGACCGACGCGTTGGCGACCTTCCTCGAGCGACAGGCGGCCGCGAAGGGACTCGACGAGTCGGACGTGCTCGCGCTCCACGTCGACCTGTTCGCACGCGTCTTCCTCGAGGACGAGGAGCGCCCCTCGAACGCGCCGCCGACGTGAGAAACGGACCCGACCATCCCGCCAGCCACCACGTCGACCACCCAACGGCATCCGGCGGGCCCACACAACTCTTAATACGCCGCCCCAAGTATGCTTCAGTATGTCACACAAGGACGGTGAATGGCGTCCCACGGGTGCAACCGAGACGTTCAACGGGTTCGAGGTATGGGACCACGGCGTCTGGCCGAACGAACTCCATACCGGCGAGGTCGACGGCGACGTCTCTCTGAACGACTAGCCGTTCCACGGCGAATACGACTGATGACGGGGCTTTTTACCCTCGACCCACGGGACGTCGCGGCGGTACCTGCTGGCTAGCTCGGTACCTGCTGGGCGACGAGTTCGTCCTCGAACTCGATGAGACCGACGAACACCTCCGAAGCGGCGAGAAAGAGGTTCGCCTCGGCGTCCGGCTCGTCGAGTTCCTCTCGAACCGTTTCGAGGAACGCCTCGTTCCATCGTCCGACGTGTTCGTCGAGGAACACTCGCTCGTAGCCGAACGCCGCCTCCTCGCCACGCCGTTGGCGATCGACGAGATTCCGGAGGAACGCGAGTTCGACGGCGAGGTGGTCGTTCTCCTCGGGGTAGTCCTCGTGAGGCGTCCAGCCGGCCGCCGAGTAGTCCGCCTCCAGCTCCACGAGTCCCTCACCGATGAACTCGGTGTCCTCGCGGTAGTAGGTCTCGTGGGGGAGTGCCGGCGGTCGTGGTCCCACGAACAGCCGGGTGTACTCCGTCCGGAGATCGTCGGCGACGTCCGCGACCGACCGTGACCGGTTGGCTTCGATGAACGCCTCGAGCCGCCCGAAGCCACGGTCCATCGGCTCGTTGATCTCGTCTTCGGGAAGGGTCACCGCATCGGAGAACAGCTCCCCGAGGAACTCCTCGCTGGGTGCGTCATAGAACACCTCGATGAGGAAATCGATCACTTCCAGCCGTGCCTCGTATATTGTGGTTTCGTCCATCAGTAGTCACCTCGTTCGAACAGCAGATGCGTTCGACAGTCGCCGCAGTACTCGAAGACCGAATGCGGTGACTCCGGTGCGATACCGTCGACGGCCTCGCCGACCTCCTCGCGGATCGTGTCGATGGTTCCTGCGGAGGCGAAGGGTTTGCCACAGCGAACACACTCCTGCATCTCACCCTCGTAGACGCGCGTCCACGCCGCCCCGAGGTCGGCCGACACGCCGTCGGCCATCCCCTCCCGGTTCTCGGGCAGCAGCGACAGGTCGAGACCGTCGCGCATCGTGATCGCCGTCTCGGGACACCCCTCCTCACAAAGGCCGCAGTTGACACAGCGTTCGTGGTTGAAGAGTAGATCGCCCTCGTCCGTCCGCTGGACCGCATTGGTCGGACACAGGTTCGTACAGGTCGGCGTGAGGTTACAGGCGTCGGAGACGTCCATCCAGCCGAAGTCCTTCAGGCCGCGAATGACCGTCCGGTCGGGATCGACGTGTTCGAGGAGCGTGCGAACGGATTCGAGGGTCCACGCGTGGGAGGCGAACGCCGGACGGTCGACGTCGCCCTCGATGGTGCCCTCCGCCTCGTGTTCGCCCGCGGGGATCGGTGACTCGTCGAGGCGCTCGACGACGAACATGGAGAGTTCCTCGATGAACTGGCCGGGGTCGTCGGCCCCGGGTGCAAAGAAGCCGACGCGCTCGCCGAGGCCGAGGTCCGCGGTCGCGCGGTTCAGGCGCTCGACGAGTTCGGCCTTCGGGTCCGGACCGGAATGGAGACACGAACCGCCACAGCCGACGATCGCGACGCCGTCGGCGCCGGCGGCCAGCGCGTGCATGACGTGGGCCTCCCCGACCGTGTCGGTGCAGTTGACTTCCACGGGAAGCACCGGCGGATAGGTGACGTCCTCATCGAGTGCCGCCCGGCGGCCGTATTCGCGCAGTCGGTCGGCGGCCCGTTCCGAGCAGACGAAGGCGACGACCGGCTGGTCGATGCCGCTCGACCCCCGGTTGAACAGCCAGCCGCCGTCGTCGTTTTCCGCCGTGAGAAGGGCCTCGACTTCGCGAGCGATTCGCCGGTTCGAGGGCTCCCGAAGCTGGGTGGCGCCGGTGGGACACGCCGAGGTGCAGGCGCCGCAGTTCTGACAGGCCACCTCGTCGAACTCGACGGAATCGATCGACGGCCGACCCACCGCGTCGTGCGGACACGCGTCCGTGCAGGCGGTACACCCCTGCTGGGAGGAGGCACCTGCGGCACAGACGTCCATCTCCAGATCGAGGAAGGCGGGTTTCTCGATGCCGCCGAGGTGGGATTCGACGGCCGCGATCGTGGCGGCGTCGGTGGGGCCGGTGTAGTAGCCCACGCGACCGCCGCGGGTCTCCGGATCGGCGCCGGGACGGATGACCTGGTCGGCGGCGATCCGGCGGGTCGTCCCTTCCATGTCGATGGCGTCGGTCGGGCACACGTCGGTCCACTCACCATCGGGGGCATCGACCGGGATCTGGACGGGGCGTGCGGTGACGCCGTCGGGACCCTCTCGCACGCACTCCAGACAGTCGATGCAGGCTTCAGTGACCCGCGAGTCGAGGGTGAGTTCGAACTCACCGAACCGCCCGTCGACGGCGACGACCTCGCCGCGAGCCACGTCGACGTCGTCCAGATCGATGTCGACGTTCCGCAACTCGCGACCGTTGGCGACGAGGGTCACGTCCGCCGACTCGGCGAGGGCGGCCGCCGTTTCGGGGTCGCCGACGACCGCGACCCGGTCGCCCGCCTCCCGGGAAACCGTTCTGGAGACGGATTCCTCCTGCAGGCCCGCATAGGTCGCGTTGAGCAGGCGGGCGGTCTTGTCGGTCGCGGCCTCGGCGTCGTGGACCCAGGCGGCACCCTCGCGATGATTGACGAACTCGGCCGCGTCCGGGTGGAGCCCGCTTCGATCGACCACCTCACGGAACGTCTGTCGGCAGCGGTCGTCCGAGGCCGTCACGATGAGCTGGTCGAGGTCGTACTCGTCGATGACGTGTTCGACGCCGTCGAGGCCGTCCTCACAGAGCAGTTCCGAGGAGGCGACGATGTCGACGTCTCGAACGCCTTCTCGGACCTCCTCGAGGTCGAGCCCACAGGTACCGCCACAGCCGCAGACGAATGCCCCTACGTTCATCGACTATGTTGAATGCTACCACGAATATAGGTTTTGCGACGATTCGACCGATGGGACGGCGTCGACCGACCGCCGTCACCGACGCACCGTGGTCGATCCGGGACACGGGCCCGTATATTAATATAGGGTGGTTCCTAATATGCTAGTGAATAGCATTCAACCGATGCCGGGATGCGCACAAATGGTATGAGTATGGAACCAGTCTCCCTCGACCTCGATCGGCGGTCGTTCATGAAGGCAAGCGCCCTCGCGGGCGCGGTCGCACTCGGTGGCGGTACGACGGGACGAGTACTCGCCCAGAGCGACGACGAGGTCGATGGACAGGACACGGACGGGGAATTGACAAAGACGATCTGTAACTACTGTTCGGTTGGATGCGGATTCCACGGCGAACGGAAGGGCGACTCCTTCGTCGGTATGGAGCCGTGGGAAGACCATCCGATAAACAGCGGATCGCTCTGCTCGAAGGGAGCAGGCATCTACGAGACCGAACACTCCGAAAAGCGACTCAAACACCCGATGATTCGGGAGGACGGTGAGTGGCGGAAGCTCTCGTGGGATACCGCCTACGACCGTCTCGGGACCGACATCCGGGCACTGTGGCCCGACTCGGACGTCTCGCCGAGCGACGCCGTCGACGTCGACGAGGAACACAGCCGCGAGAGCGTGATGCTCCTGGGCAGTGCCCACCACTCCAACGAGGAGGCCTACGCCATCCGCAAACTTGCGGCCTTCATGGGCACGAACAACGTCGACCACCAGGCGCGCATCTGCCACTCCACGACGGTTACCGGGCTGGCGAACACGTGGGGGTACGGTGCGATGACGAACACCGTTCAGGACTATCGGAACTTCGACCTGAACATCATCATCGGGCAGAATCCCGCAGAGGCCCACCCGATCGCGATGCAGCACATCCTCGAGGGGCAAAAGCGGGGCGGAACCATCCTCAGCCTCGACCCCCGATTCACGAAGACGTCGGCTCACGCCGATGAATATATGCGTTTCCGGCCCGGCACCGACGTGGCGTTGATGATGGGCGTCATCAAGGAACTCCGCGACGAGTACGGGCTGGCGATGGACCCGGACGCCGACGGCTCGGGTCAGAACATGATCACCGACCGCGTCCAGGGCTGGGAGGACCTCGACGTCGAACTCGACGAGTACGATAAGGAGACGGTCTCGGACATCACGTGGCTCTCCGTCGAGGAGATCGAACGGATCGCCGAACTCATCGACGAGAACCGTCCGCACGTCCAGATCGAGTGGGCAATGGGTGGTACCCAGCACAACAACGGGACCCAGAACATCCGCTCGTACGCCGCGTTGAGCCTTGCCTCCGGGAGCGCGGCCCGGAGCGGCGGCGGCCTGCAGGTTATGCGCGGTCACGCCAACGTCCAGGGCGCGACCGACCTCGCGGTGGCGAGTCACATCCTGCCGGGCTACTACGGGCTCACGCCCGGCGGCTGGTCTTGGTGGGCCGAGATCTGGGACAAGAACCCCTACACCAGCGGTTCGACGTCCTTCGATGAACTGTACGACAAGTTCGATCTGATGCCGCCGGAGAAGTACGTCCGGCAGAGCGGCAACGAGGAACTCGATCCCGATTCGCTCCCGCCCAACCAAAACCACGGGCCCGACGACCCGGCTGCGAACTCGATGATGTTCCAGAACGGGCTCACGGTGGCCCGCTGGTTCGAGGCGGCACTCGACCAGGAGGACCGCTACCAGGAGACGCCGATCTACCAGCCCGATCAGGTGAAGATCGCGGTCTTCTGGGGCCACTCAGCCAACTCCATCAGCGAGATGGAGCAGATGAAGGAGGGGATGGAGAACCTCGACCTGCTCGTCGTCGTCGACGTGTTCCCCTCGGTCGCGAGCGTCCTGCCGGACTACGAGGACGGCCCGCCGGTCCTGTTGCTGCCGGCATCGAGCCAGTATGAACACTACCGCTCGCTGACGAACACGAACCGCTCGGTCCAGTGGTCGGAGCCGGTCGCCAAGCCCGCACACAACTCCCGTCCGGACCTGCGCATTATGCAGGAGTTGGCCGACGAACTCGGCCTCGGCGAGCACTTCGACTGGGGGAGCGGACCCGAGATACACAACGGGAAGTCGTCCTACGAGAACGTCATCCGGGAGTTCAACCTCGGGACGAACACCATCGGCTACCGCCAGACCCCCGAACGGCTCCAACAGCATCTGGAGTACGACTACGCGTTCTCCAGCGAGGACCTCAAAGGCGCCGAGGGAACGCCGGTCGAGGGCGAATACTGGATGCTCCCGTGGCCCTGCTGGGGCGAAGGACATCCGGGGACGCCCATCATCTGGAACGACGATATGAACCCCAACGACGGGGGACAGGACTTCCGGACTCGGTGGGGCGTCCAGGCCCCGACGCCGGATGAGTGGGACGACATGCCGACCGACGCCGACTACCCGCTTCAGGAGACCGTCGACGCCGTCGGCGACAGATACGACACCGAGGCGGAGGCGTTGAGTCTGATCCGGGACCCCTACGTCCCCGACTGGGCCGGTACCAGGGATCTGGCTGACGACGGCCAGATCCACGGCGTACCGGAGTATCCGGGCTGGAAAGTCACGCCACCGCAGAGCCTCATCGACCCGACCCAGTCGACCCAGTCCGACGAACTGACGATCCCCCAGCAGTACGCGCTGGACAACCAGGAGTCGGTGTACACCGCTGCACAGGAGCTCAACGACCCCGACACCGGAAGTTCGGAGTTCGACGACTACCTCCAAACGATGATCGGGGAGGGCGTCGATCCCGACTTCTACGAGCAGTACGACTACGCACAACCCGACGCGCCGACCGGTCGTGGTCGGGCGCGAGCGGTCGTCTGGAGCTTCCTGGATACGGTTCCGGTTCACCGCGAGCCCATCGAGAGCCCGCGACCGGAGCTGGTCGAGGAGTGGCCGGCGAACGGCCAGCAACGGAACTTCTACCGGCTCGACCAGAACAACGCGGCCGAACAGCAGCGGGCCAACGACATCATCCACAACCAGGACGACGGCCCGGACCTCGATACCATCATGACGACCGGCCGGCAGGTCGAACACCAGGGCGGCGGCTCGGAGACGCGCTCGAACATCCACACCGCCGACCTGCAACCCCACATGTACGCCGAGATAACGCCCGCGAAGGCCGACGACCTCGGCGTCGACGGCGGCGACCTCGTCGTCGTCTCCTCGACCGACCGAGGGTCGGTGCTCGTGAAGGCACGAGTGACCGACCGGCCCAACGACGGCGAGGTGTTCCTCCCGTTCCACTGGGGCGGGGTGTTCAAAGGCAAGAGTCAGGAGGAGAAGTATCCCGAAGGCACCGTCCCGTACGCCATCGGTGATTCCGCGAACGCGATCACGTCACGGGGCTACGACGTCGAGACGCAGATGCAGGAGACGAAGGTGTCGATGGTGGCCGTCCGACCGGCCACCCAGGACCTGCTGGAGGAACTCGGGATGGATACGGACCTGGAGTTCCCGCAGGACCGCGACGGCATCGGCCAGCAGAAGAACTTCGACGTCCGTGACAGCGAAACCGTCCAATGAGGTGATACAACATGTCTCAATCGAACAAGGAAGTGATGGGCGATGGCGTGATGAGCGTCGGGGAGGGAACGCGGATCTTCCCCGACGTCGGCGCATGCATCGACTGTGGTGGGTGTGTCGTCGCCTGTAAGCGAACGTGGGACGTTCCCCACGACGAACAACGCATCAGCATCTCCACGATGCTGGAGGGTCAGGAGGGATCCGGGACGTCCGGCGCGGCCGCACTCGCGGCGGGTGAATCGCCCGGCGAGACGTCCATCCCGATGCAGTGTTACCACTGCGACAACGCACCGTGTGTGTCGGTGTGCCCGACGGACTCCCTCATCAAGACCGACGAGGAGTTCGTCACCGTTCGAGAGGATCTGTGTGTCGGCTGTCAATACTGTCTGTCGGCGTGTCCGTTCGGGGCGCCACAGTTCCCCGAGGAGGACGACGGCGCCGCACAGGTGTTCGGCACCGGCGGCAAGATGGACAAGTGTACGATGTGCGAGGAGCGCCAGGACGTCGGCAAGGGGCCGGCCTGTGCCGAGGAGTGTTCGACCGACGCCATCCTCGTCGGTCAACCCTCGCAGATCGCCGACGAACTGAACAAACGCGACGAGGGGTCGTTCTTCAACGACACCGCGATGGAGATCGTCTTCGGCGAGGACGCCGGTGAGTTCCAATGAGCTACGAGACGCCCGAGGTCGAGGGCTACTCCCCGATCGCCGTCTTCGTCTCGGCGATCGTCGGCATTGCCGTCGCCGTCCTGTCGGTGTGGTGGGCCAGCGGCTTCGGGCCGTTTTACGAGACGCTGTTCCGCGTCGACCCCACCATCGAGGGCGGCGGCGTCGGCACCGACTGGGTCGCCGGCAACGCGATTCCGGCGCTGGACTTCCTCATCGCGCTGATCCACGCCGCCGACGTCCTGATGGGCGTGTTCATCCTGGTCATGGTGTTTCTCCACTGGGCGAGTTTCCGCCGCATCGCCGCTCGGATGCGCCATCCCGAGACCGACGAGGAGCCCGAGACCGTGATGGCGGATGGCTCCGGTGACGGGGGTGAGGCCAAATGACGAACCTCGACCACGGCAAGTTCACGCGGGTGACGACGCTGTTCCACTCGCTTCTGGCGCTCGACGTGTTCCTGCTGTTTTTCACCGGCTACGCCATCATGTTCAACTCCGAGCTGTGGTGGATGATGGAGCTGATGGGTGGCGCGACGGGCGTCACCGCGCTCCATCGCATCGCCGGGGTCGGCCTCGTCGCGCTCATCGTCTTCTGGACGGTACTGATGCTGATCAGTCCGACCGGCCGGAGCAACTTCCGGGAGATCCTCCCGGCGAAGGCCGACACCGAGGCGTTCATCCAGGACGTTCAGTTTATGCTCGGCCGAGCCGACGAACGCCACCCACACGCACGGCAGTTCGCCGGCCACGAGGCCGACGAGGTCCCGCTTTTGTCCTACGTCGGCAAGGGCGTCGTCTATATCTTCGCCGTCGAGCTCCTGTTGCTCACCGTCTCCGGACTGCTCATCTGGTCGAAGACCGGACTGATGCAGTACTTCGCGACGCGAACCGCGGCGATGGCGTTCGTCGTCTTCCACGGATTGCTGGGGGTCATTATGCTGATGGGGGTGATGTTCCACATCTTCGAACACGGGATGCATCCCGCCTTCTACCCCGTCGAGACGAAGGCGTTCATCCCCCGCAGCATAATCCCCGAAAGCCACGACGACGAGGACCACGAGGGGACGGGCATCGAGGGGCTCGAACTCTCGCCGAGCTGGCACTCCGTCTCGACGATCTTCGGCTCGCTGGTCGTCATCGGGATCGTCTCGGTGTTGATGGGCAGCATCGTCCGGGGGGGCTACCCGGTCCCACGGGAACTGGTCGTCAGCGGCGACGTGACGAACCTCCTGCTCACGGTCGGCATCAACATCGGGATGTTCGTGCTGTTCGTCGGCCTCATCCTCTCGATGTACGGCAACGTGATGCGGGTCCGCTGGGAGAAGGAGATGCGGCGCCAGCGAAACCGTGAGACGGTCGCGGACGGCGGCGACCCGAACTCGGACGACTGACGCCTCTTGCCGTCGTTTTTTGCGGTCGCTACGCCGTCAGTAGCTCCGCGCCCTCTTGGGAGAGATCCACGGTGGCGTCCTGTCGCGTCTGTTCTTGGATCTGGTCGATGTTGCGCGTGAGGACCTCGAGGATGTCCTTTGGCTCCGGGTAGACGAGCATGTTCTCGTCCTCGTCCTCCATCACGAGTTGGGTGTCCGAGAGGGTCACCTGGTCGCTCTCGATGCTGGCGACGATCGCCGGCAGCGCCTCCGCCCCGCCGGGGTCGCCCTCCTCGACCCGAGTGATGTAGACGGCGTCGAGGCCGATCAGGTCCTTGTACTCGCGGACCCGCTCGGCGCAGTTGACCATATCCCTCGTCACTGCGGTCTTGCGTTGATTCCCGTGTTCTCCCTCGTAGCAGTGTTTGCATATCCGTAACTCGATTCGCATGTGTCGGTATATCGGAGCGGGACCTAAAGACGGTTGTGCCGGTAACGTTTTTGTACCGGAAGGTTATGTGTTAACATATGGCTGGAGCATTGAACGTCGTATACGCCGTCATCGTGGCGCTGGTGGCGATCGTCGGATTCGGCTATGTGCTGACCCAGTCCGACGACGGCACGGGCAAGGGAACGCGATGGAGCGACTGGGGGACGATCGCGGCGGTCACGCTGTTCGTGGTGGGGCTCGTGTGGGCGACGATGTTCTGATCGTCACACTCCACACGCAAACACTCACGCACGACCCACACCGTCGGTGCGACGTCGACGGCATTGGGCGTCGCGTCGTCGCCATCAGCGCTGTCGCCATCAGCGTTGTCGCCACCAGCGTAGCGCTCATTCACAACGATCGTGGTGCGACCGCACGACGCTTCGACGCCGATACTTTTACCCTTCGCATTTATGTATGATCTATGATGCCGTATAGCGTAAAACCGATCGCGCGCGTGGTGGTCGCTCTCGGAGTTGTTGCAGTGGTCTGTTCGGAGGCCGCGGCCGCCCACGTCAGGTTCGTCACGAACGCCGAGCAGGCGGGTGAGGGGTTGGCCTTTCTCGCCGACGCGTTGACCGACCCGGTCAACGCCCTCGTCCTCGGCGGCGGCGGGCTCGCCACGCTCGGCGCTCTCGGTGTCTATCTCCGCGTTCGGCCGCTCCAGCGGGATGTTGGGGTGTTCCGCGACGTGATGACCGGCTACCGGGACCTGTTGCCGTGGTTGTTGCGCCTCGGGTTCGGACTGCCGCTCGTGGGCGCCGGCTTCGCGGGCTACTTCTTCAATCCCATCGTTGAGCCGGTCGCCGCCCCCGGGCTCGTCCGCCTGTTTCAGATCGGCCTCGGGTTCGCCCTGCTTTTCGGCATCGCCACGCGTATGGCCGCGATCGTCGGATTGCTGGTGTATCTGCTGGCGCTCGTCTCCCAGCCGCTGTTGCTGTACTCCTTCGAGTGGGTCCCCGGCCTCGTCGCCATCGCCCTGATCGGCAGCGGCCGACCCAGCGCCGACGAGGTACTGCAGACGGTCGCCGCCGCCGAGGGGACCGTCTACGGGCGGATCGATCCGGTTCACCGCGCCGCGTCGTGGCTCAATCGCAATGCCGACCCCTATGAGCGGTTCGTCCCGACGATCATCCGGGTCGGGATGGGCCTCTCCTTCGTCTTCCTCGGCCTCTTCGAGAAGCTGCTGGCTCCCGAGATGGCCCTCAGCGTCGTCGAACAGTACGACCTCACCGCGCTTGCTCCCTTCCCCGCCGAACTGTGGGTGCTCGGCGCCGGCTTCGCCGAACTCGGTCTCGGTCTCGCCATTATGTTCGGGTTCTTCACCCGGATCTCCGCGATAACGGCGCTGAGCGTCTTCGTCCTCACGCTGTTCGGCATCCCGGATGATCCCGTTCTCGCCCACATCGGCCTCTTCAGCCTCGCCTCGGCGCTGCTCATCACGGGTGCGGGCGCCTACGCGCTGGACAACCGCATCGGCGCCGACAAACCCGCGATGGCCCATGCCGGAGCCACCCCGGCCGACGAGTAGCCGTCACTGTGCGGAGGAGTTACTCCTCCTCGAAGTCCCAGCCGGCCTCCGCGGCGGCTTTTTCGAGCGGGACGAACTCCCAGCCGGCTGCCTCGGCGATCCACTCGTCGTCGGGGGTACCGACGACGGCCAGTCGCTCGGCGTAGAACATCGACGTTTTGCCGATATCGGCGAGTCGCTCGGCGGGACCGGTTCCCGTCCCGTTGAAGAAGTCGGCGTCGATGCTGTGTTCGCGCTGGAACTTGGTGATGACCGGCGCGTCCACGTCGCCGACGATGCCGATCCAGTCGGCCCACTCGCGGGCCGAGACGAGGACCAGTTGCGGATCGGCCAGTTCGGAGATGGCGTTGTAGGTCACCGCCATCGTCATGTCGTCGACGCCGCCCCCGTGGGGGCCGGCGGCCATCGGCTCGGCGTCGTCGGGAGCGTTGCTGACGGTCGCGCCGGCCCCCGAGCCACCGCTGTCGGTCGGGACGCCCGCGGGCTTGCTCTCGTTTTTCCGGGGAACACGCGGGATGGGTCCGTCGTGAGTCGCGTCCGTGTCAGTCGTGTCCGTGTCGGTCACGTCCGTATTGGCCCCACCATTCCCGGGCGTCTCCGACGCCGACGGCTCGGGTGTCGGGGCTTCGGGCTCGTCCTCGGGGGTGCCCTCCTCGCGCCACAGCCAGTCGCCGTGATTGGCCGCCGGTTCGTCGGCGTCGTCGGTCTCGAGATCGTCGAGGTCGATCGTATCAGTCATTGTGGTTATGTTCGGTTCGTGGAACGGTTTCGGGCGGATCAACGATCGGGAGTTCGGCGGAGCCGTCGACACACCCGGGGCGGGCTCGCAACTAATCGCCCCGCGGAGCGGTCCGTCCGCAGGACGCCCTCGCCCCGTTCATTCTTCGAGTTCTTGGGGACAGGTATTCAAAAGCTATGGGGGTGACGGATCAAATTGAATATAGCGATATACAATTTATACGATCGCGTTCGATCGGCGGCGTCTCACGTCCGAGGTCGATCGACGATCGAACGACACGATTCACAACCGCGGTGTCACTCACGACCCGACGAAATGGCCCACCACGGCGATCGATACGGTCAGATAACGTGCCATGTGCTCACGCTGATCGACGACGGTGTCGGAACGGCTGGCTGACTGAACCACGGGCACCGGCAGACTCCGCGACGGCGAGGACAACCGAGACGACGGCCGGCGTCCTGCAGCTCGGAGCGGTCCAGTGTGTGTCCCATCCGTGTACCGACGCATCCGTGTGCCGACGCCGCCGTGTGCCGACCCATCGGTGTACCGCCAACCGGGCACCGAATCGCCGCCGCTGACGTGCCATCCCGAGGTCGTCTCAGTCCCGCGGCGTCTCAGCACGGGCACGGCCGGTACCGCACCGCGTCGTCCGTGAAGCACCGAGACGTCCACGGACCCAAGAGATGGCCGACACATCGATCCACTCACCCATCTACTCCCATCACTCACCCATCTACTCACCCATCATCCACACACCCATCCACTCACCCACCAACCGACACCGAGAACCGTGAGAACGTAACCGCCGATCGACGTGACGGTGTATACACCGACGGACGTCACGAGCACGTCCGAAACCGCTCGCCAACGAGATCTCGAAGTAACGAGGTCGGCGTCCACACGCCAGCCGTTCCGTGACGTGCTTCGATCGACGCCGTTCCCGTCTCACGGCCGTGTGCGTCCGATGGCGCCGGCGTCGACGGGACGGGCAATCCGACACCAAGTGTACGCTGCGGACGTGACTGTGACTCTCACAGCGATTGTGGCGACCGGCGTCCGCGCCACGTCGGCGACGACGTCGAGCCCTCAGGACGACGTCGATATATACGAAAGATGTTACTAGTGAATTCCTGACCACGTACTCGAACACGGACTCGGCCCACAGCCGATCGCCGATCGAGACGATCGGCGATACGAACGGCGAGATACGTCCGTATAGATACAACAGAATTGATCCAGATTTATAGTACTATCTATGCCGGTGATCAGTAATAGATTTCCGCATAATCCATATATTCGGGTCGAATTCTAGGTTCTAAAATGAGGATAAGAGCCTTTATCCGCATAACAAGAGATACATTGAAGGAGATGGCCCGAAACGGATCAGTCACCGATGAGCACCGATCTCGATACCGATCGAACGTCGGTCAAGACGTACGTTCCGACGTATCAAAAAACGGAATGGTCCGAACACGCCGAGGAACTCGGGATGTCGCGCAGCGAGTTCGTCCGAACGATGGTGCAGGCCGGCCGGCGGGGTTTCACCGCCGATCTCGAGACCGAATCGGGGACTGACGAGGATCCCGATGATCGGGGCTCAAACCCTGGGGGTGACGGCCTCGAAGACCGGGTCCTCGACGTCCTCGATGAATCGGCGGTTCACTCCTGGGAGGAACTGCGGGAAGCCGTGATCGACGATCTCGAGGAACGGTTGGATGCAGTGCTGGAGGATCTTCAGGATCGAGGACGCGTTCGTTATCGAGGGCGGGACGGCGGGTACGTGTTGGTCGATGAGTAGCGAGACCGAATCTCTCGATCCCGCCGACCCCGTCGGCTACTTCCTCGAGGACCTCACCTACCACGGAAAGACCGACCGGACGAAACGATCCTACGAGCGCGTCCTCCGCCGTTTCGAGTCGTTCGTCGCCGATCGGCGGGGATCGGGGCGATCGGACGCCGACGACGATGCCACGGGAAACGGAACGGCGACGACGAACGTGACTGCTCGGGCCACTCACAGGGACTGTATGGCGTTCGTGCACTCTCTCCGGGGTGATCATGCCGAAAGCACGGTGGCGACGTATGCAGCGTATCTTCACCGGTATTACACGTATATGACGCAGGTCGGTGCCTTCGAGTCGAACCCGATGACGCTCGTGATGGAGGAGATGGACGAGTCGATCGATAAGGATCCCGCCCGTCGCGAGATCGACGTCCCAGCGATGCGGGCGTTCCTCGATCGGGTCCGTCATCCGCTCCACCGGGCGGTGATCGTGACGTTTCTCAAGACCGGAATGCGGGTCGGTGAGCTGTGTAACCTCGATCTGCGTGACGTCTCGATGCCCGGATCCCCGGCCGCATCGGTCTACGACCTCGGCACTCGGCCGGCGCTGGAGTCGCGGCCGGATTCGCTATATGTAACCGGCGATGCGCGAGTCGGGGAACCGCTCAACGGCGAGATCAGGTCGGCCGCCAACAAGCGGAAGCGGGAGACGGTGATCCCGGTCGACGAGGAGCTCGAGCACGTACTTACCGCGTGGCTCGCGATCCGGCCGGACGCCGTCTCGCCGGCCGAACCGCTGTTCATCGGCACGGCGGGATCGTGGGGCGAGCGTCTCGACCCCGAAAGCGTCCGGCACATCGTCGAAGAACACGCCCGGGACCACGGGTGGTACCGGACCGGCGGTGGCGCGAGTGAGAACGTGACGCCCCACTACTTCCGGCACTTTTTCACCACCCACCTCCGGGACCGGACCGGCGATCGGGGCGTCGTAAAGTACCTCCGTGGCGACGTCGCCGAGGACATCATCGACACCTACACCCACAACTGGGGCGATCAGGTTCGGGCGACCTACGAGGCGCACATCTATGAGCTGCTGTAGCCGCTTCCGGACGAATCCGACGTGACTGTGGGAAATCGAGACCGGTTTCGTCGGCTCGAATCGGACACGATTCGGTCACGAACCGATCACAAACGATCGCTCACCGACTAATAAATCATATACCGCTATATCAATTGCCTCCCTCCAGCGGCCGGATCGTCCCACCCGATAACCCCTCCCACTCGGTTCGGTATCCGAGCCGTGACAGGACCGGACTCGTCTCGGTGATGTCGGCCGATCGAAGGACGTCTTCGGCGGCCTCGAGGCGCATTCCCGGTTCGAGTCGCCCCTCGAGTTCCTCAAGGACTGATGGTCGAACGAGGGTCCCGCCGAGCCGCTCGTGGTCGGGGTACGTCACCGCCGAGAGGGCGTCGACGCCGACGCCGTACCGATCGGCGATCGTTTCGAGTTCGATGACGTCCTCCGTCGGTCGGATCGCGTCGGGAAGGGTCGCGGCGGCATCGGCCAGCAGATCCGACTCGTACTCCCTGAGCACGTCGACGACGTCCTTTACCCGAACGGAGTCGGAGTAGGTCACCACCCGGTGGTCGGCGGCCGCGATCTCCTCACCGACGCCGAGGGAGTCGTCGACCGCAACGAGCATATCGACCGATTCGACCGACTCGAGCTGCGAGAGCTTCTTGGAGACGTATTCCGGCGTCCAAAAGCCCATCACCTCGAAGAACACGCGGAAGTCCGCGTGGTCGTACTCGAAGGCGAAATCGGGGATCATCACGCTCGTACCGGTCTCGAGCGGTTCAGGCTCGCGGACGAGCGTCCAGTCGAGATCCAGCGACCGAAACCGGCCGGCGAAGTCGGCTTCGACGCCGCTGTCGAAGGACGGTTCGGCGACCGGATCGACGCCCGGAACGGTGACGTCCGCATCGGTGAGCGTCATCGTCCGTTCGGTCCCTCGGTCGTCGATCGTCGCCGTCACCGTCCAGTCGGGGGCCGCAGCCACCGACCGAAGCAGGCGAGCGAAGGCGGTCCCGTACCGACGGGTGCGGCGAAACAGCGTATCGGGACCGGTGACCACGAGTTCCCGTCCCGCGTCGGTTCGTTCGAGTTCGTACAGCAGCCCGAGCCGCTTCGTCGCCGTGACGAGTCGCTTCGGGTCGGCCGACCGGACCCGAACGTCCGTCGCGTCGAAGAGCGCAGTCTGGGCCAGCGAGAGGTTGTACTGATCGAGCAGCGTCTCCGCATCCCATCGCGGCTCGAAGCCGACCGCGATCCGTTCATCCTCACGGTCCGCATACAGCGACTCGTCAACCGCGTCCGGTTCGACCCCCAGGCCCGACGCCGCGGTTTGGAGGGCACGCTCCCGCTCCGCCGCGGTGGCGACACCGATCGATTCGGCGGCTTCGAAGGCCGAGCGTCGAGCTCGTTGGGGCGGCAGCGGCGATCGGGTCTCGAACGTCGTCTCACGCTCGAGCAGCGACGCGAGCCCGCGGACGAGCTTGAAGTCGTCGGCATCCGCCTCGAGCGCCGTCACCGCCTCCTGGAGATCGGCATAACGGTCACCGACGTGTTCTCGAAACGTTTCGATGAGCCGCTCGGCGAGGGGCAGGTCCGCCTCGCTCACGAACTGCGGCGTATATGCACCACCCGCCCGCGAGACGCGGAGGTGGTCCTTCCGAAGCATGGCTGTCCATCAGGCGTCACTCCGGTAAAACCCACCGAGAGGCGACGTCCGGCGGGACGACGGAATCCGACCGTGAGGCCGTGAATCCGGGGCGGGGATAGACATATGCGTCCTCGAACGGACGGATCGGTATGCGACGACGGGAACTGGTGGTCGCCGCCATCGGTGCCGTTCTCGGAGGATGTCTCGAACGACGCGATCCCTCCGGCCCACGAAACCCGCCGACCGGGGATGCACCACCCGGCGCCGATACGGAGAAGACGACACAGCCACCGGGATTGCGGATCGTGGACCGGGGCTTCTCCGAGCGCGACGACGGAACCCTTCGAATCGACGCGACGATCGGGAACACGGCCGCCGACCGACGAACCGGGACGCTCGTGGTAACGGCGGCGACGCCCGAGGAGGAGGCGACCGAGACGCGGGAGGTATCGGTCGATCCCGGGGCGGAGATCGAGGTCACGGTCACGTTCGATCTCCTCTACGAGGCGTTCATCAACGGCGGGAGTCTCTCGGTAAACGTCGAACCGTAACGTACGAGCCACTCGGCGACGCCCGTGATTCATCGACGTCGATCCGCAACGCGTTCCTCCGCGGTGTCGGCGGTAACGAGCTCGTAGAGGGTCGCTCGACCGCCGTCCTCCTTCGGACGCAACACGCGGCCGAGACGCTGCGTGAACTCGCGTTCGCTCCCCGATCCCGACAACACGATCGCGACGTTCGCGTCGGGAACGTCGACGCCTTCATCGAGGACGTTGGCGGCAATCACCCGCGAATACGTTCCCTCACGGAATCGATCGAGTATCTCCCGTCGTTCCGCCGCGCCGGTTTCGCTCGTGATCGCCGGCAGGAGGAACCGCTCGGAGAGGTCGTAGACGAGGTCCGTATGGGCGGTGAAGACGATGACGCGATCGTCGCGGTGGCGGTCGAGGAGCCGCTCGAGGACGTCCCGCTTTCGATCGGCGTTCATCATGATCTCTCTCGCGCGCTGTTTCGCCAACAGCGCCTCCCGTGCCCGCGGGTCCCGCCCCGACCGCTTGACGAGTTTCTGATAATCGCTGCCGCTCGTCAGCGTGAGTCCCGAATCGCGGAGATACTCGACGAACACGCCCTGTTCGCGCTCGTAGCGCTCCCGTTCCGCGTCGGTCAACTCGACCTCCAGTCGCCGAACGTCGTACGGCGCGAGGTGCTCACCGGCGAGGTCGTCGACGTCGACGGAGTAGACGACCGGGCCGACGAGGTCCTCGATGGCGTGATGGGCACCGTCCGGTCGCTCGAAGGTTGCCGTCAGCCCGAGTCGGTCGGGCGCGGGCAACAAGCGGGCGATGTCCCGATACCCTTCGCCGCCGAGATGGTGTACCTCATCGAAGACGACGAGGCCGAAGGAGTCGCCCACGTCGTCGGCCTTCAGATACGCCGAGTCGTACGTCGAGACCGTGATCGGCTCGCGGCGCTGCTCGCCGCCGCCGAACTGGCCGATCGGCATCTCGAACTCGCGTTCCAGTTCCGATCGCCACTGGTCGAGGAGATCGATCGTCGGCACGACCACGAGCGTCGGTCGTCCCCGATCGACCATCGCCGCGATCGCGACGACCGTCTTGCCGGCGCCGGTCGGCAGTTCCACGACGCCGCGATGGTCGGCGTCGGCCCACGCATCGAGCGCCTCACGCTGATACGGCCGCAGGTCGTAGGCAGTCGAGAGCGACAGCGGATCGGTCGATACCACGTCGTCGTCGACGGATCGCCCGGCCACCTTCAGTGCGCGGCGGATCTCCGCGTACCGAAACGCGGGCGCGCGAAGGTCCCCGCTGCGAGCGTCCTCGGTCACGCCCGGCAGCGGTGGCAGCGGCTCGTCGGCGTCGATCCGGATCGTTCCGTCCGCATAGCGGAGCCGTACGGTCATTCCTCGATTCCTCCGTATGCCGGTACTGCGCGAGCCGTCGGTAAAGGAACACCGACTGACGGGGATCGGGTTCAAATCGGATGGGGACACACCGACACCGTGCGATAGCACGTCGCCTCGGCGTGGCACGCGGGTGTGCGGGACGGACACGCCGAGTGATGGGGAGTCCGTTCCGCCTGTTCGCCACAGCGACGTACTATCAGAACAGCGACTCGCTGGGGTCGAGAACGCGGGCGGGGCCGCCGACCGACCAGACGTCCGTCTCGATCCCGATCTCGGCGATCCGGGACTCGACCTCGTCGACGTACTGTTTACGCGTGTTCACGTACACCGACGCTCCGGTGTCGGTCGAGAAGTAGACCGGAACGCCCTCCTCCCGGAGCTCTCGAACGGCGTTGAACACCGCGATCGTCTCGGGCTGCCAGTAGACCCACCCGGACGGGCCGGTCATCGTCGCCGCCGTCAGCGAGAGCGAGTCGTGTTCGGCGAGTTCGAATATCCGGTCGAACGACCCTGCACGGAGCGCGTCGGTCATCTCGGCCAACTGCTCGTGAACGTGTGCCATCCGCGCGTCGAACATATGGCTCGCGGCCGCCTCCCGGTGTGCTTCCTCGGTCTCCTTGTACGCCGGGACGTGCGCCGCGACGATCCGGAGGTCCTCCTCGGGATCGAACCCGTCCTCGCCCTCTCCGACCGGGAGCCGCCGCGATCGACAGTCCTCGTCGTTGAGTCCCGTCTCGAGGACGGAGTACGCGCCGGTCACCGCGCGCGCCGCCGACGAGGACCCACGGCGAGCGATCGTGGAGATCTCCGGACGCGACAGGTCGAGGCCAGCAGCGTCAGCGAGCGCCATCGCTGCCGCCGCAAACCCGGAGGAAGAGGACCCGAACCCGATGTTCGAGGGGAACGAGTTTCGGCTCTCGAAACGGACCGCGTGGTCGATCCCGGCCAGTTCCCGAACGTAGTCGGTCACCAGATCGATCCGCTCGGCGGCCCGCCCGTCGACGACGTCGCCGTCGATGACGAACGTGTCGTCCGCCGCGTCGGGCTCCCACTCGACCGTGGTGGTGGTCGCCGTCGGCGCCGTACAGAGGCTGATGCTGTCGTGGTACGGGAGCCGAAGCTGCTCGTCGCGCATCCCGTGGTACTTCACGAGTCCCTGTATCGGGTGGGCTCGAGCGGTGGCTTTCATACCCCACCACAACGGGTAACGCGGGATTAGCGTTGCGAATGGTCAGCTCCGGCCGTTCGGTCACGATCGTCGATCCGGTTCTGCGGACCGATCCGATGGCAAGAGTTTTGCCGACCCTGGGCGAATCCGGTCAGTATGTCCGAGTACACCGTCGAGTTCGCCGGCACCGGCGAGTCGATCGAGGTGTCCGACACCCAGACGATCCTCAACGCCTGTCTCGAGGAGGGGATCGCCCAGGAGTACTCCTGTCGAGTCGGGATGTGTCTCGCCTGTTCAGCCCATATTCTCGAGGGGGAGGTCACTCAGCCCGCAGCACGGGGACTGACCGACGAGGAGGCTGAGGAGTACGCACTCACCTGTATGGCCCGTCCGCAATCGGATCTGACGCTTGAACGCGGCGTGTATCCATCGAGCATCGAGGATGCGACCGGCGACGACGCCGAACCGGACGCCACCGGGGCGGCGACGGCCGACGACTGAGTGGCCCATCGTCGAGTCCGAACGGACGGTGCTTGCGGACCCGACGGATTCAAGATGCTCCCCGACCGCCGGATAGACGATGCGTCAGGACCACCTCATCACCGCGACACAGCTCTCGCGGCCCGACATCGAGGCGGTACTCGATCGGGCCCGCGAGATCGACGGGTCACGGGAGGCGTTCGAGCAACGATATTCGGGGTCCGTGCTCGCGCTCTGCTTTTTCGAACCGAGTACCCGGACGAAGATGAGCTTCGAGACCGCCGCGAAACGGCTCGGTGCGGAGACGATCGATATGGGGTCGATCGAGTCCTCATCAGTGAAAAAGGGCGAGTCCCTTGCCGACACGGTCCGCGTGATCGAGGGATACGCGGACGCGTTGGTCTTGCGACACCCAAGCGAGGGATCCGCGAAGATGGCCTCCGAGTTCGTCGACGTGCCGGTCATCAACGCCGGCGATGGCGCGGGTCAACACCCCTCACAGACGCTCTTGGACCTCCACACGATCCGGGAACGACACGGGCTCGACGACCTCACGATCGGGATCATGGGCGATCTGAAGTACGGACGAACGGTCCACTCGCTGGCGTCCGCGCTGACGAACTTCGACGCGACCCAGCACTTCATCAGCCCCGAATCGCTGCGGCTACCCCGGTCCGTCAGGTTCGATCTGCACGAGTCGGGTGCCCAGGTCCGCGAACACACCGAACTCGACGCGGTGCTCCCGGAACTCGACGTGTTATACGTGACCCGGATCCAGCGTGAGCGGTTCCCCGATGAGAACGAATACCACCAGATAGCGGGTGAATATCGGATCGACGCCGACACACTGTCGGCTGCGGATCCGGACCTGACCGTGATGCATCCGCTGCCCCGCGTCGACGAGATCGCGGCGGACGTCGACGAGACGTCCCACGCCCGGTACTTCGAACAGGCACACAACGGGGTCCCGGTTCGGATGGCGCTTTTGGATATGCTCCTTGGCGGTGATTCGGCATGAGTCCGGACCGTGAACTCCGCGTCTCGAAGATCCGGAACGGGACGGTCATCGACCACATCACCGGCGGACAATCGCTGAACGTGCTCGCGATCCTCGGGATCGACGGATCCGAGGAGTTCAGCCTCTCGATCGGGATGAACGTTCCCTCGGATCGGCTCGGCCGCAAGGACATCCTCAAGGTCGAGGGGCGGGAGTTGAGTCAGTCCGAGGTCGACGTCCTCTCGCTCATCGCGCCGGAGGCGACGATCAACATCGTCCGCGACTACGAGGTGGTCGAGAAGAACCGGGTCGAGCGACCGACGGAGGTCGTCGGCGTGCTCTCGTGTCCCAACCGGAACTGCATCTCGAACGACGACGAGCCGGTCGAGACGCGCTTTGCGGTGATGGACGACGGCGTGCGATGTGATT
Organism: Halopenitus sp. POP-27; assembly: GCF_029889855.1. Taxonomy (NCBI): domain Archaea; kingdom Methanobacteriati; phylum Methanobacteriota; class Halobacteria; order Halobacteriales; family Haloferacaceae; genus Halopenitus; species Halopenitus sp. POP-27. The sequence continues at coordinate 50,887 of NZ_JARANU010000005.1, forward strand.
ACTGTTCGGAGATCCTGCGTGACCGGATCGCCGAACACATCGACGTGTGAGGCAGAGATCCACGGGAAGTACGCTGCGGAGGTTCATGGAACGGTCGCCCATCGACGCCACACGAGAAACCGACGTCGGGCACGCGAACCGTCGCTGGATGCGAACCGTCCCGGTAGTTTTTAGCCATCCGATACGTACCGTTACATATGGGCACGAAAGCGAAACTCCTGGTCGCATTGGCCCTCGTAGCCACCGTCTACTTCATCGTCTCCGGCGATAAGGAGCCGGTGGAAGTCGAGTAACGAGTCGTTCGGACACGTGCGGTACCACGGAGCCGGTCGGGTCATACCGCTCCCTCCGAACCCGATCCCGTCCGGCTCTCGAACATCCCTTTTAACCACGGCCATCGAGTAGCCTCGTGTATGTACGGGGTGGTCACGCGCAACGCCGACGACGTATCGATCGGCGAGTTCGATCGCGGGTTCTACGAGGTGAAAGACGTCACCGGGCGGGCGGCCGAGCCGATCGCGAACGCGGTCAATATGGTGTCGTGTTTCGGTGATACCGCGGCAGCCGACGATGACTCGGGGCTCGTTCCGGTCGACGACCGCGGGTTACCGGCAAGTCGCGACCGGCCGGAGTTCGAGTGGACCCACATCTGTCCGACCCACCCCGAGTACCGTCGCGGACTGCTCGAGATGGTTGAGGACTGTGCCGCGGTTGCCCCCGACGTCAGGCTCGACGACGTTGGATTCCCACGGGAAGGATACTGTCGGTGTGAACGCTGTGAGCGGCTGTTCGACGAGAGCGACCACGACGAGTGGGCGGACTGGCGGGCGGCCACGATCACCGACTTCGTCGCCGCAGCCGCCGATCGGGTGTCCGGGCGGACCTATCTCTCGGTCCATCCGGACCCGTACCCGGGACACCTTCGCACGCGATCGGGGATCGACGTCGACGCGGTGGCCGAGCACGTCGACGAGTTCGTGGTACCGATCTACGACACCGAGTACGCGACGACCTACTGGCTCGAGACGATCGTTCGGGGGTTTCGATCTCGGCTCGGCGGCGATTACGACGTTCACGGTGCACCGCCGGAGACGCCGCTCTCGGTCGAGTTGTACGCCGCGGACGTCGACGTCGATGCGTTGATCGAGGCGACCGAAGCGGTCGAACCCTACGCGAAGGACGTCCTGTTCGGCTATGAGGCGGCCAACGCCGCCGCGGCGCTCCGGCGACGAGACGCGGACGCGCGGGGCGGCGAAGTGCACCGGCCGGAGTGATGGGCTTCGGGGGTGAGCAGTCTTCGATCCGGTGGAGAGCCGATCACAGCCAATCGAGTGCGGCCTCGATATCGGTCTCCGGCGGCGAACACGCGAACCCACGGCACGCGTAGACGGTCGGCTCCCCGTCGATCGCATCCCGACCGTCCCAGATTGGGGGAACCCCTTCCACACCGATCTCCCGACACCAGTCGGTGGTTGCCGCCGAAGTCGCGGGGCGCGGAGCGACGACTGCTCCAGGGAGGAACCACTTCGAGAGCGTTTCCCGCCACGATTCGGGACGGTCATCGGCGGCGAACACGAGCTCTATCCCCCCGTTCGCGACGCGATCAGCAGCCAGAACGAGCGACGCGTGTTCGAGCGGTCCGGCCCGGATCCGGTCGGCGTGTGTCTCCAGAACGGTCTCCGCGACGGATCGGTACGGACGGTCGCGAACGAACCCGTCGAGCTCGGCGAGCAGTTCGACCGCGACGCCGACGCTCGAGGGTAGCGATCGGTCGGTCAACGACTGCGGACGGACCGAGAGGTCGCTCGGACGAGCAGCCCCATCAGTGGGCTCGTCGGCGGGCTTGCTCGGAACCGAGTAGATCGTGCCTGCCTCCTCGTCGTAGAAATCCGCAACGATCCGATCGGCGAGTTCGATGGCGAACCCGAGCTGATCGGGACGGCCGGTCACCTGATACGTGTCGAAAGCGCCGCGCGCGAGGAACGCGTAGTCGTCGAGATAGCCCGGCCCCGTTCGGTCGCCGTCGATCCATCGCCGGTCGAGCCGACGGTCCGTCGCGTCCCACAGCCGATCGCGAACGAACTCGAGGGCCGCGGTCGCCCGCTCCGAAAGCCCCGGGTCCAACGCACGTGCGCCAGCCGCGAACGCGGAGATCGCTCGCCCGTTCCAGCCCGCGATCACTTTCTCGTCCCGTGCCGGACGCGGCCGGCGCTCGCGGGCCTCGTACAGATCGAGGCGGGCCGCACGCAGCCGGTCGCGAACCGTTGATCGGTCGAGTCCGTGGTCGGTCGCGAGTTCCTCGATCGACGTCGATTCGGTAAGCACCGTCGTCCCGCGTTCGAAGTTTCCGGCAGGGGTCACGCCGAACCGGTCGCGAACGAGTGATGCATCCGGTTCCTCGAGGACGGCGTCGATCTCCGTGGGCGTCCAGGTGTAGAATGCACCTTCAACCGGATCGGGCGCCGCCTCCGACGCATCCGTCGTCGACCCGCGACGGGAAGCGGGCGGAACGCTCCGGGCATCGAGGGTGCTGAAGAAGCCGCCGTCCGGGTGGGAGAGTTCACGATCGAGGAATGCGAACGTCTCCTGTGCGAGGAGCCCGTATCGTGGGGTCCCCGTCGCCTGAAACGCGTCGAGAAGCACGCGAGGGAGCTCCGCGTTGTCGTACAGCATCTTCTCGAAGTGTGGCACCGTCCAGGAGCGATCGGTCGCGTAGCGATGAAACCCGCCGCCGACGTGATCGTACAGCCCGCCAGCACCCATCGCGTCGAGAGTCCCCGTCGCGGCCTGTAGGGCCGCGTTCCGGTCCGTAGCCGCCTCACGATCGACGTCGGTTCGGTCAGTCGTTCCATCGGCGCTCCGGTCAGTCGTTCCGTCGGCGGTTCGGTCGGCGGAACCACCGGCTCGAAGCAGCAGATCGAGCCGACGCGGCTGGGGGAACTTCGGGCCACTCGTTCCGAAGCCTCCGTGTTCCTCGTCGTATCCGCGAACCGCGGCCGCGGCTGCATCCTCGAGGACCGTCGATCCCGGGGGGTCTCCGGGCTGATCCGGAACGGACTCGACCTCATCGCGGGCCGCGGCCATCCACTGGTCGGCCCGGGACTCCATCTCGGCTCGCTGTTCCGGATCGCTCCAGGAGTCGCCGATCCGGTCGCAGAGCTCGAGGAACCCGGGCCGTCCCCGCGTCGGCTCCCGCGGGAAGTACGTCCCGATGTAGAATGGTTTCCCGTCGGGGGTACACCACGCCGACAGGGGCCATCCGCCGCCGCCGGAGACGAGCTGACAGACGGTCATCAACACGTCGTCGACGTCGGGCCGTTCCTCGCGGTCGACCTTTATCGGGACGAAGGACTCGTTGAGGGTCTCGGCGACAGCGGGATCCGAGAAGCTCTCCTCCTCCATCACGTGACACCAGTGGCAGGCGGCGTAGCCGACCGAGACGAAGAGGGGGACGTCGTGTTCGGCGGCGGTCTCGAAGGCACGATCGTCCCACGGCTGCCAGTTGACCGGATTGTCGGCGTGTTGACGGAGGTACGGACTTCCCTCCGTGGACAGCCGGTTCCGGTCGGTCGGTGTGGACATAGCCGTCGGTACGGCGGCCACGGTGAAAAGCCGTCGACACTCGAAGCTCCGAGCGCGCCGTCGACCGGAATGCTCGAGTCTCGGCTCGACGGCGGTTGAGGTCGGCGACGACCGGAATCGACGACCCCCGTGATCGACGGCGTCGACACACGGTCCTGATCCACGATCGTGGTGGTATCCGTCGGATGTAACGACAAGATTTACACTACCGTGCGGAAACCCCTCGCGTATGACCGAGACCGTGTTGCTGATCGGTGGCGGCGGCCGCGAACACGCGATCGCCCGCGCACTCGCTCCGGATTGTGAACTTCACGCCTGTGCGAGCAACCGGAACCCCGGGATCGCCCGGCTCGCGGCGGGGTTCGAGACTACCTCGGAGACGGACGCGGCGGCGATCACGGAGTACGCCGAGTCGATCGATGCGGACGCAGCCGTGATCGGTCCCGAATCGGCGCTTGCCGCCGGCGTCGCCGACGCTCTCGATGACGCCGGCGTGTACACGTTCGGACCGCGGCAGGAGGCGGCGCGGATCGAGACGGACAAGGCCTACCAGCGGCGGTTTATGCGGGACAACGACGTTCCAGGCTGTCCGGATTTCGAGACGTTCACCGATATGGAGGCCGCCTGCACGTACATCGACGAGTACGACGGCGACCTCGCCGTCAAACCCGCCGGACTCACCGGCGGGAAGGGCGTCAAGGTGATCGGCGACCAGGTCACCGCCGGCGAAGCGAAGGAATACCTCCGGGAATCAGAGTACGACCGCGTCGTGTTGGAGGAACGACTCGTCGGCGAGGAGTTCACGATCCAGGCGTTCGTCGCCAACGGCGACGTGCGGACAACGCCGGCGGTCCAGGACCACAAACGCGCCTACGAGGGCGACGAAGGACCGAACACGGGTGGGATGGGTTCCTACTCCGACGCCGAGTTCTCGCTGCCGTTCATGGACGACGGAGACTACGACGACGCCGTCACGGTCATCGAGTCGGTGATCGAGGCGCTGCCGGAGTATACGGGCGTCCTCTACGGACAGTTCATGCTCACCGCCGAGGGACCGAAGGTCGTCGAGTTCAACGCCCGGTTCGGCGACCCGGAGGCGATGAACACGCTCCCGGTGCTCGAGACGCCGTTCATCGACGTGATCACCGCCGCTCGCGACGGCGAGCCGCTGCCGGAGCTGTCCTTCGCCGAGCGAGCCACCGTCTGTAAGTACGCCGTACCCGATGGCTACCCGACGGACCCGGACGCGGGTGCCCGCATCGACGTCGACGAGGAAAGCGTCGGGGACGCGCTGTTGTTCTACGCCAGCGTCGACGAGCGGGAGGACGGACTCTACACGACGACCTCACGCGCCTTCGCCGTCGTCGGGTTGGGGGCGTCGATCGAGGCGGCGGAATCGGTGGCATCGGAGGCGCTCTCCGCCGCCGGCGATCGGGTGCGGATCCGACACGACATCGGAACCGCGTCCCTCATCGATCGACGGCTCGAGCATATGGACGCCATCCGGGAGTGATGGCTCGAGCGCTTGCGAGCAGGTGACGCGTTCCGTCGGTCCGGGGCGGTGGGGTCCGGGAAGATCCCACGACGGCGCGTCACGCACCCGCCTGGACCGTCGTGGGTCGGTGGGATCAGGGCACGCGGACGGATGCGTCGGCATTCGGTTTGAAGGGTCGGAACATGGGACCCGTGACCGGAGGCGGCGCCGTGACTGGGGGCGGCGGTGGGCGGAGAGACAACCGCGGGTGGAGGTAGTCGTGAGCGCGAGGTCTTTAACCACGGGGAGCGGATCGAACGGCGTGAACGACGAGCACCACGGGGCGCCGGAGCGCCCCTCGGATCCCTCGAACCCCGGGGACGAGGACGTCGACGGCTCGGGCGAAACCGGGCCACGGCGTCGTGACCGGTTGGACCGGGTCGCGACCCCGGGACCGCGCAACTCGCTGTGGTCCTGGCCGAACGCGAAGTCGCCGCTCGTCGTCGTCAGGAACTACCTCGTGATACTCGTGTGCCGGATCTCGCCGAGCCTCCGGCTCAAGAACTGGTTGTTGCGGCGGATCGGGGTCTCGGTCGGCGCGGGCGTCTCCTGGGGGCTGGAGTCGACGCCGGACGTGTTCTGGCCCGAGCGGATAACGATCGAATCGGACGCGATCGTCGGATACGACGCCACGCTGCTGTGTCACGAGTTCCTCCAGGACGAATACCGGCTCGGCGACGTGGTGGTGCGGCAACGCGCGATGATCGGCGCCGGCGCCGTCGTGTTGCCCGGGGTGACGATCGGGGAGGACGCTCGTGTCGCCGCCAACTCGCTCGTGACCAAGGACGTCCCGGCCGGGACGACCGTCGCCGGCGTGCCGGCCGAGGTGGTCTCCGAACGCGAAGCGGAGCCCGAGCGGACGGCCGACTCCTGTTGAACCCGGGAGTGGCGAGATGTCTTGCTCGTATGGTACAATATCGGTGGCCAGATCGACTAAACGGGATGGACGGCGTGCAATCCTAACGACGACTCGATCCTCAAGGCCGATACAGTGTCGCAGACGGGATGGGTGAGGCGAGAGTTAACTCGAACGTAGCTCCGTCCGGTTCAAATGACCACGAGATACCTCTCTACGGGTACCCGAGACACCACCCGGTAGCCGTAGAATCGATGCCGAAGCGACGCCGTGGTACGGTTCGCGTGTCGAAAGCGTTTTTTATTGTGCGTGAGGTAATCAGACATCTCATCGTCACTCAACTCCGACGACTTTCCACTCATAGAAGGTGCTATCGCCGGCGCAGTCGCTTGGATAGCTAGCTATTTACTCACGGCCGTCGTCGTTCTCGCGCAGATCGAGAACTCCGAATTGGGCGAGATCGCTGATACTGTCGGCGACGGTGGCAGCGGCATCGACTTCGTGGGATGGGTGTTCTTCAACAGCCACTTCGTCGACACGTTCCTCGAGGCCGACTTCCTCGGATTCGGTGGGTCGAGCACGGTGTCGTTCATCGGCGGTGATGGGTTCACGCCGCTTTTGTATCTGATTCCTGTGGCGCTGCTGGTCGGTTCTGGACTCGCTGTCGGTCGTTCGCAAGGTGTCACGGAGGCGGCTGACGGCGCGGTCGCCGGCGTGTTCGTACTCCCGCCGTATCTGGCGCTGTCGGCTATCGGTACGGTGGTGTTCCGCGTCTCGATGGAAACGCTCGGCAGTACCTTCAGCGGTCAACCGGAATTCCTCCCAGCGATTCTTCTGGCCGGAATCGTGTTCCCTGCCGTCTTCGGCGCTATCGGCGGTATCGTCGCCGCGAATACCGGTACCGGAAAATAATGAAAATAACGTCGTGTGACGTGTTCTACGCCACCCTCCCGTGCGTTCAACTCCTGGTCAGTTTCGGATCCGGACGATCCCGTCACGGAACACGACGTGGTTCGGCAAGACGTGTTCCTCGCCGTCGGTCTCGATGTGCGTGACGAACAGGTCGACCTCCTGAACGATCCCGCGTCGGTCCGCGACCTTCACCTCGTCGCCGATCCCGTAGGGCTGACGCAGGAGGAGAAACACTCCGGCGGCGGCGGCCGCGAGCAGGTCCTTGGTGGCGAGTGCAGTGAGCACGACGAGCGCGAACGCGTACGCCGCAAGCAGGACGATCAACGCGAGGGTCGCAACGCCGATCTGATCGAGGGCGATCAGGGCCGCGACGTAGACGACGCTGTATTTCGCGACGGTGGATATTACGCCCGTCTCCGGGAGTTTGACCCCGCGGAGCCGTTCGGCGACGTATAACTCTATCTTGTCGCCGACCACGATCCCGACGATCAGGACGACGATCGCGATGAACAGCCGCGGCACGAACGTCGCGACGTCGCCCCAGAAGAGCTCGGCGTATTGGACGTCGGCGACCGACAGGGCCGTGAGGACGGCGATCCCGACGATGAAGTAGTTCGAGAGTTTCGCGATGATGGTCACCGTCGAGAGCCCGAACCCGCGTACGGTTCGCTCGAAGGCGGTTCCTTCGGTAGACGCCGGAACGCCGGCTCGTTCAAGCAGTCGTCGGTTGACCACTTCGACGAGGTAGCCGGCGATGACTCCGAAGATGACGATGAATAACGCGAGCCAGATACGCGGCGGAACCAGCGCGATCACCTCCGAAACCGTTTCCCGTACCGTGATCGGGACGGACATCCCCGTCATCAGTACGCCTCCGGATCGACCTCGAGGATGAGCCGTCCCCCCTTGAACGCCCGCACGAGCCCGTCGGACTCGGAGAGCACGATCGCGGTCGCGTTCGTGTCACGCGTGATCGCGCCGGCGGCCATGTGCCGTGCGCCGAGTCCCTTGGGAATGTCGACGCCCTCGGCGGCCGGCTCGAGGTAGCGGTATGCGGAGACGATCTTCCCCGAGTCGGAGATCACGAACGCGCCGTCCAGCCGGGAGAACTCCTTCAACATCACGTTCACGATCGGGTCGCCGACGTGAACGTGGCTCTTCTCGAAGGGGTTGTAGCTGAGCGGTCGCGATTTGTTCATCACCTTTCCGGCGTCCCCGACGACGAACAGCGCGCCGACCGGCTTGCCCTTCTGGCCCTTCTTGCCGAGTTCGATCGCCACCTGGAAGACGTCACGGATGACGTCCGGGTCGGCTCGTGAGTCGACGAACAGGTCGTAGATCCCGGACCCCATATCCTCGGTCGCCCGGACGCGGATCACCGAATCCGCGTCGTCGGCGAACACCGCCACCGAACAGGCGATCGCGTCGCCCTCCTCGACGATCCCGTTCTCGACCGCGCCCTCGACGCCGAACCGGATCCGGTCGCGAACGTTGTCGAACTCAAGCGGGAGTTCGACGAACGTCTCGGCGTCCACGTCGTTTTCGGTATCGACGACGACGACGTCGACGTCGGCCTCACGGAACCGGTCGTGAAACGATCCGCTCGGGGAAAACAGGAAGACGTCGTCGACGTCGGCCACGACGTCGCCGAGAAGGTCGGTGAGGGTGGACATCGTTACTTAAACGTCCGACCCCGTATATAAAGCAGTTGTGCCGTCGTCACGCGCGCGTCTGACGACTGGTGGGTCTGTTGGGCCGCCGGTCGTGGGACCACGGGGATACTCACACCCCGAGCGCGTCCGTCACGCGCTCGCGGGTCTCGATCAGCCGCTCGTCCGTTCGATCGCGGGGTCGATCGAGGGGTACCTCGACGTCCGCGACGACGGTGCCGGGCTGGCCACCCAGCACGACGACCCGGTCGGCGAGGTAGACGGCCTCCTCGACGTCGTGGGTCACGAGGACGACCGTCGCGTCGATGTCGTCCCGGACGTCGAGCAGGAACTCCTGTTGCTCGACCTTCGTCAGCGCGTCGAGCGCGCTGAACGGCTCGTCGAGCAGGAGGGCCTGCGGGCCGTACGCCAGCCCGCGGGCGAGCGCGACCCGCTGGGCCATCCCGCCGGAGAGCTCCTCGGGAAGCGCCGTCTCGAAGCCGTCGAGTCCCACGCGGTCGATCAGGTCGTCGACGCGGTCGTCGGTCACCGACTCGTCAAATCCGATCCGAACGTTCTCCCGGACGGTCGCCCACGGGAGCAGGCGCGGGTCCTGAAAGACGACCCCGACGTCGTCGCTGCCGCCGGCGTTCACCGGTGTCCCGTCGATTGAGGCCGTCCCGTCGAAGCCCGACTCGAGGCCGGCGAGCACGCGCAACAGGGTGCTCTTGCCACAGCCGGACGGACCGACGACCGAGACGAACTCCCCGTCGTCGGCCGCGAAGTCGACCTCGCGGAGCGCGACCGTGTCGTCGTAGGTCTTGGTGAGCGAGCGCGTCTCGAGCATCCTAGGCGCTCCAGTAGACAAGTCGTCGCTGTAACGCCTTCACGCCGATGTCCGAGAGGTTGCCGAGTGACGCGAACAGCAGGATCGAGCCGACGATGATGTCGGGACGTGCAAGCACCCGGCCGTCGCTCAACAGGAAGCCGAGGCCCTGGCTGGCGGCGATCAGCTCGGCCGCGACCACGAACATCCATGCCAGCCCGACGCCGCCGCGGATCCCGACCAGCAGGTTCGGGAGGGCGGCGGGGAAGACGACGCGCCGAAGCGTTTCGAGGCGACCGACGTCGTAGACCTCGACGACTTCGAGGAGGTCCTCGTCGATCCCCTGGATCCCCGTCGAGAGGTTGAGGTACACCGGGAAGAACGCGCCCAAGGCGATGAGCGTCACCTTCGCGCTCTCACCGATGCCGAACCACAGCAGGAACAGCGGGACCCACGCCAGCGAGGGGATGTTCTTCATGCTCTGGAGGAGGGGATCGAGCAGATCGTTCGCGAGTCCGAACAGCCCGGTGATCGTCCCGAAGAGGATTCCGGCGGTCACGCCGAAGAGCACGCCGAACGCGACGCGCTGGATCGTGACGCTGAGGTGGCCCCACAGCTCGCCGGAGGCACCCATCGCCGCGAACGTCGAGAGGACGGTCGTCGGTGCCGGCAGCTGGTGGGGCTGGAAGACGCCCTGGGTGACGAGCAGGTGCCAGCCGACGACGAGCAGGCCGGGCACGACGAGGCCGAGGGCACGGCGCGGGAAGCCGATCGCGGACGGAGAACGGTCGCGAACCCACGCGGTCAGGCGCTCCCCGATCGCCGTCACGCCGTCGTGGTCCTCGACCGTCGCCATCAGTTCACCACCTCGCGTGCGGTCTCGGAGTCGATCAGCTCGTCGATCCGCGCCTGGAGGTCGGCGTCGGGCTGGACCATCCCCTCGTCCTTCAGGATGGGCGCCAGCGTGGAGAGGAGGTCACGGTGCTGCTCGCCGGGGAGCGCGGTCGAGAGATCGTTCCGCTCGATGAACACGCGCTCGGCGACCGCCTGGGACATGTCCGATTCGGCGGCGAGGATCGACGCCGTCTCCTGGGGATTCTCGAGTGCCCACTGGCGCCCGCGCTCGTAGGTCTCGAGGACCCGACGTGCGTCCTCGGGATGGTCCTCGAGGAACCCATCGAGCACGTTGAGGAAGCCGTAGGTGTTGAAGTCGGGCTCCCGGAAGAACAGATCGACGTCGTGTTCCAGCTCCAACTCGGCCATATGGGGGTCCAGGCCGGCCCACGCGTCGACGTCGTCCTGCACGAGCGCCGACTGCCCGTCGGGGTGCTGGAGATGGACGACCTCGACGTCTGACTCGGAGAGTCCGGCGGTCTCGAGGGCCTGGAGCAGGAAGAAGTACGGGTCGGTTCCTCGCGTCGCGGCGACGCGTTTGCCCTCCAGGTCTGCGACCTCCTCGATCCCCGAGTCGGATTTGGCCACGAGCGCAGTCCACTCCGGCTTCGAGTAGATGTACGGCGTCCGGATCGGGACGCCGTTCGTGCGTGCGAGCAGCGCCGCGATCCCCGCCGTCGAGGCGAACTCAGCGGACCCGCTCTGGGAGTACTCGTTGGCCTGGTTGCTTCCGAGGCTGAGCACCCACTCGATCGAGACGTCGTCGTCGGCGAACTCCTCCTCGAGCCAGCCGTGGTCCCGGAGCACCAGGCTGATCGGGTTGTAGTAGGCCCAATCGACCGTGATCGTTCTGCCGTCGCCGCCGCTCGATCCGTTCCCGGAACTCGTTCCGGATCCGCCGTTCGAGCCGCCGTTTCCGTTGCCGGTGTCATCACCGTTGCCGCTTCCGCCGGTCGCGATGCAACCAGCCACGAGCGGCGTGGCGATCGTCGTTCCGGCCGTCGTCAGGAATCCTCGTCGGTCCATCTTGCCTCCACGTACCGGCCGTATCCCCTATAAACTATGCATAAATGGAATATTCATCCGCATCTATGATGCTTGTTAGTTATTCCTAGATCGTGGCTGTCGAGAGGAACGATCTGAACGTCTCCTTCAGAATCTGAACGGACTGTATTCGTGGCTGTGTGCGAATATCACCCATTCACTGGCGTCCGACCGGTCGCGTGCCAAAAATAGGATATGATTTCCGCTATCTCCGTCGGGAGGGTCGGATCACGGCCCGGCCGTCGAGACGACCTTGATCACGTCGCCCTCCGTGAGCTCGTGGTCCTCCCCGATCCGGCGGTTCGACCGCGCGTCGATCGCGTGGAGGTAGCCCTCGCCGATGTCCGAGTGGACGGCGTACGCGAGGTCCCTCGGGGTCGCGCCAGCCCGGAGCAGGAACGCGTCGGGAAGAACGTTGCCGCGGGCGTCGGTCCACTTCGAGGCGTCCTGGACCGGATACGCGGTGAACCGGTCGAGCCGATCGTACACGGCCGTGTTCAGGGCCGTCTGCACGCCGGTGTCGCCGATGTCGTCGATCACGTCACGAATCTGCTCGAGACCCTCGCGCTGCTCGTCCGAGACCGCGTCGTCGTCGACGATCTCGAACCCCGGATCGCCGGGGTCATACTCGACGACGCCGGCGTCGGCAGCCCGCCTGAGTCCGAGCTCGCCGTCGGCGGTGGCGAACACGACCGGCTGGTCGGTTTGCTCCCGGAGCCGATCGATGTGTTCCTGGGGTGCCACGTCCGCCTTGTTGGCGACGACGACGATCGGTTTGCTCCGGCGGCGAAGGTCCCGGGCGAGCCGTTCGCGATCCTCGTCCGTCCACTTAAACGGGTCATCGGGATAGTCGATCGATCGGAGGACCGCCGTCACGTCCGCCGTCGTCGCGCCGAACCCCGTAAGTAGGTCGGTGAGTGCCTCCTCGAGGTCGAAATCGGGCGATCGTGACTTCCGTTCGACGCCCTCCCAGTTGCGGTCGATGATCCCGGCGAGCCAGAGGTTCATCTCGCGTTCGATGAAGTCGACGTCCTCGAGCGGATCGTGGCTCCCGACCGGAACCGGTTCGCCCTCCGCGTCGGTTCCCCCGGAGGCGTCGACGACGTTGAGGATGACGTCCGCGTTGGTCAGTTCGTCGAGAAACTGGTTGCCCAGTCCCTTCCCCTCGTGTGCGCCGGGGACGAGCCCCGCCACGTCGAGGAGTTCAACCGGAACGTACCGCTTCCCGCCGCGGCAGTTCTCCGCCCCACATCGTTCGTCTCGAGCGAGACACGGACACTCGGTGCGGACGTGTGTGACTCCTCGGTTGGCGTCGATCGTCGTGAACGGATAGTTCGCGACGTCGACGTCGGCCATCGTCGCGGCCGTGTACAGGGTCGATTTTCCCGCGTTCGGCTTGCCCGCGAGCGCGACCGTCACCATCGGTCAGGCTCCCGCGAGCACGTCCCCGACGCGGCGCGGTTCCCCCGTGAGGTCGGGATCGGATTCGACGATCTGGAGGATTTCGTGGTCGGTGACGTTCGGGTAGTCCTTCTCGGTGGCCTCCTCGATCAGATCGCGGTCGAGTCGGAATTCGGTCCCCTGGTAGACGACGTCGACGCCGTCGTCCTCGATGGAGAGGATGGTGCTCATGGCCGATCCGAGGCGTGTCCTCCCTATAAGGGTGCGGCTCTGCATCCACGCGGCGATGGCGTCACAGATGAAGCGAGACGACCGTGGTCGCCCCGTCCGGGATCGAGGCCGACTCCGCATCAGTTGCAGTCGACTCCGCATCAGTCGCAGTCGACCCCGTATCCGTCGCGTCACCCCCATCAGCAACCGATCCGGCAGTCGAGACGGAGCCCTTCGTCTCGATCGAGAGGCGTGCGCCGACCGAGTCGGCGGCCCACTTGACCAGCCAGAGGCCGACGCCGCTCCCGTGGGACAACGGCGTCTCCTCGTTCGTGTCGAGAACAGTGAGTTCGTTGTCGGGGATCCCCGGCCCGTTGTCCGCCACGGAGACGATCGTCTCCGAGTCCGTCCCGTCGATCGACACCTGGACGGCGGGGTTGGCGGCGTCGTTGTGGTCGGCGGCGTTTTCGACGAGACACCGAAGCGCGGTCTCGAGCCCCGGTCCACCGGTCACCGTTTCGGGACCGTTCCGCTCGACGGACACGGTGACGTCGGGATGGTCCCGGCGGACCGACTCGACGACCCGATGCACGACCCCCTCGAGATCGTATCGGACGACACGGCCACGTTGGTCGATGATGCGTTCGATCTCGCGTGCGTTCTCGCTGTTGCCGAGCAGCTCCTCGGTCGCCTCGCGGATCGCCTCGATCCGCTCGAGCATCGCTTCCTCGGATCGGTCGTCGTCTTCGGCGTCCGCGCTCGCCGCATCGTCCGCGGTCACCGCATCGTCCGCACTCGCCGCATCGTCAGTGATCACCGCCCCGGACGCGATCTCCTCGGCGAGGAGGTCGGCGTTCCCCCGGATCGTCGTGAGCTTGTTCCGGATGTTGTGCCGGAGCACGCGGGAGAGGATCTGTCGAAGCAGCTCGAGTTCCTCCTCACGGTCCTCCAACTCCTGTTCACGCCGTTTGATCGGCGTGATATCCCGCAGGACGATCACCCACGCCGTCGAGTCGATCGATCGTTGGACCGCCGATGCCGACACCGAGAAATGTCGATCCGCGTCGCCCATCTCGACGGTGATCTCCATATCGTCGGGATCGGGATCAACCTCGGTCCCATCGGGCGCCGATTCGGCGCCGCCATCCGTCTCTCCAGGGAACGATTCGGCCTCGCTCCCGTCTCCGGTATGCGTTGCTGCCTCGAGAACGAGGTCGTACACGGTCGACGGCAGGGTCTCGAAGAACGCCGAGGCCGGCATCCCGACGTGAACGTCGTCGCCGGCAAAGAGCCGATCGGCGGTGGCGTTGTAATCGAGCACGCGTTCCTCGTCGTCGATCGTGACGACGGCATCGTCCATCTCCGCCATCGCGACCTCCCGAGCGACCGGCACGACGGTGAGGAGATCCATCCGATAAAGCGCTTGCAACAGGAACACGCCGCTGCCCGCGAGCCCGATCGGGGTGAGATCGTACCGGATCGGGACGGTCCCGAACAGCGTCAGCAGGTTCGCAATGACGGGGGGAACGACCGCCAGCGTCAGGATCGCGGCCTGTCGCCGCCGCAGTCCACGCGACCGCAACCACTCGCCGGCAAGCAGCACCGTTCCGGTCAGGATCAGGAAATAGTTCACGCCGGACTGAACCCAGAACCACGGCCCGTAGACGGTCATGAGGACGGTCCCCTGGACCGTCGTCTCCGGCGTCAACACCAGGTGGTGATACGGATTCGACCACGCGATCGCCTGGCCGAGGCCGACGTAGGCGACGAACGGAACGAGCGCGCGTTTCGAGGGCCACCAGCCCGTCGTCGATTCGACCGACAACAGCAGCCACCCGATCGCGATCAGAGAGGACGCGAGGAACCGAACGTTCCAGGCGGCCACCGAGAGGTCCGGGTTCGCGACGAGGTACTCGTTCCCGAGGCCGATCGGCCACAGCGAGATCCCGAGCACCGCGAGCGCGAACCCACGGCTGCCGGGTGTGTCAGGGTGTCGAAGCGGCTCCCGCAACAGGAACAGCAGCGCGGACCCCAACGCGAGGTACCCGACGCCCACCGTTCCTGCTGAGAGTGCCATCGTCGGCAACGACTTCGTCGACCACTATAAACCCTCTTGCCGATGTCCATCGATCGGGACCGGAGTCACCCCACGACCGATCGCCACATCGTCGTCGACACCGAGGCGTGTCGCGGCCGACTCGAGATGCAACGTCCGACGAGAGGCCCGAACCGGGACGCGATGTCCGATCAGTACTTCGCCTCGGCGCCGGTGGTCTCGTAGATCCGGTCGAGGATCTCGTCGCGGGAGTCGGTCCAGGCGGCCATTCGGTCGGGCGATGACGGATAGGCCCCGTAGTGGTCGAGCAGCTCGTCCGCGAGCTGTTTGGTCTCGTAGAAGTTCCAGATCGTTCCCCAGTAGCCGAAGCTCTTGATCGCGCACTTGAGCTTGAGCCCGAAGGACATCGACGTCGAGCCCTCATACAGCGCTTCCGCGAGGTTCTCGCCCGGGAGGGCTGCCAACAGCCCCATCAGGTCGTCGATGTCGACGGCGGTCGAGAGGATGTTGTAGACGTCGAGGCCGGCGTACCGGCCGCCGAAATGGTCCATCACGCGCTCGTTGTACCGCCAGAGGGCGTCCTCGCTCACGTCGCCGTCACCGATCGCCTCGACGGCCTGTTCGCCCGCGTACTTGCCGGCGTAGGCCGCACCGGCGATCCCGCCGCCGGTCGTCGGGTTGACGTGGCCGGCGGCGTCGCCGACCGCCATATACCCCGGTGCGATCGCGGAATCGTACGGGCGGCGGGTCGGAAGGGCGGCGCCGAGCTTGTCGGTGACGGTCGCGCCGGCGAACTCGGGGCGGTCCCGGAGGTCCCGTTTGAGGGACTCGATGAGCTGCATCGGCTCCTCGTTCATCTGGAAGCCGAGCCCCGCGTTGATCTCGGTGTCCGTCCGCGGGAAGTACCAGAGGTACCCCGCCGCGCGCTTGGTCGGTTTGAACACGAGTGCATCGTCCCACTCGACCGGCTCTGGAACCTCCACGATCTCGCGGTAGGCCGAGCAGAACTGCGAGTATCGGACGTTCGTGTCGAAGGTCGTGCCCGAAAAGTCGGCCTTGTCCTGCAACAGCGAGAGCGAGCCCGCACCGTCGATCACCACGTCCGCCGCGAAGTCGATCGCGTCTCCCCGGCGCTTGCCGCGAAGGCCGGTCACACGGCCGGTTTCGTCCTGGGTCACGTCCCCGATCACGGTCTCGTAGTGGAACTCGACGCCGGCGTCCGCGGCGGCCTCGATGAGCCGGCGGCCGTAGTCCCAGCGGTCGATGACCGCGAGTTCGCCCGGAACGGGGATCTCGAGAACCGTGTCCTCCTGGGGGATCTCGAAGCGGCCGTGGTCGACGCCCGTGTTCGTGAACGCGGGCTCGATCCGGGATTTGGGGATCGCCTCGGGGAACGCGTCGGCTCCCTTCAACGCGTCGCCACAGGCGATGTGGCCGGCCTCGGTCTCGTCCTTTCGCTCGACGATGGCGACGTCGAGGCCCGCATCAGCGATCGTCGTCGCGGCGTAACAGCCGGCGGTCCCGGCCCCCGCAACGACGACGTCGTACTCGTGGGTGGTCATACCTCATTCGTGACCGCCGGGCGGGCAAAACTCTTTATGCCGGGTTTTGTCCTTTAGCCGGCGTCACAACACCGGGATCGACGGGGAGTGCGGTCCCGGGTCGCCCCGGGAATTCACTCCGACGACGCCGCGTACCGGTTCGCGTCCGCGATCGTCTTGAACAGCGCCCCGATCAGGCCGCCCACGAGCAGGCCGCCGGCGCCGACGATGACGGCGAGCCCGATGACCATCCCGACGGCCTCCCGAACGATCCCGCTATACCCGACGACCAGTTCCGGCGTGAAGAAGACCAACAGCCCGACCGGCAACAGCAGCCACCCGGTCAGAAAGACGATGATCAGCCGGATCATCGCCGGACTGAGCGCGTACGCGAAGGCTGAGTCGAAATCGACGCCACGGTCGGCCAGAACGTCCTCGACGTCGGTCATCGGATCACCGGATGAACGACCGGCGGCGGCACGCATAACCGTATCGGCCGATGGGGGCCCGCCGCGCCGTTTCGTAGCCAGCGGCCCACATACCGCGCCGTTTCGTAGCCAGTGGCCCGCACACCGCGCCGCTTTTCAGGGACTCCCGCGTACGAACGGTCGTGCTTTCGGTCGAGCTGCATACCCACTCGGAACGCTCCCACGACGGCCGCGACCCGGTCGACCTGCTGTTGGAGCAGGCGGCCGCGGTCGGGCTCGACGCCATCGCGGTCACCGACCACGACGCGATCGACGCGTCGATCGAGGCCGCCGATCGCGCCGCCGAGTACGGCCTCGTGGGGATCGTCGGGATGGAGGTGACGTGTGCGGCCGGCCACGTGCTCGCGTTCGGCATCGAGGAGTTGGTTCCCTCCGGGCTCCCCTACGAGGAAACCCTCGATCGGATCCACGACCAGGGCGGGATCGCGGTCGTTCCACACCCGTTCCAGAAGACTCGCCACGGCGTCGCGGCCCACATCGACGACGACCAGCTCGCCAGTGCCGACGCGATCGAGGTGTACAACTCCCGGCTGCTGACCGGACGGGCGAACCGAAAGGCCGAGCGGTTCGCGTTAAAACGTGACCTCCCGATGACCGCCGGCAGCGACGCCCACGTCTCGGAGATGGTCGGACAGGCGGTCACCGAGGTCGACGCCGACGAGCGGTCCGCCGCCGGGATCCTCGAGGCGATCGCCGCCGGACGAACGAGCGTCATCGGTCGCCGGACCCCCTGGCACGTCTCCTTCCGCCAGGCGGCCGGCGGCGCGAAACGACGGGTCCTCCGACGGCTCGAGGACCTCCGGTGAGACTCGATGACTCCCGATCGACCCACTGACTCCCAACGAGACCCGAGCACTCCCGATACCGACTTCCGCGGCGTCGGCGACGTGACGCCCGACCGCGTTCGTCGAGCGATCCGCGAGTCCGACCCGTTCCCCGGCGGCGCGGGGTTCGGCGGCCGGATCGACCGCGAGGACGGGACGCCGGTCCTCGTTCGTGACGTTCTCGGCCGCGTTCCGGTGTTCGTGGAGACGGACGCTGCCGACCCGACGGCGGCGGGCTCGTGGGCGTTCGACCGGCGGTCCCTCACGGACCCGCGTCCGGTTCCGGCCGGATCGATCCTGACGCCCGAGGACGAACGGACCGTCTGGACGCTCCCGGACTCGCGATCCGACCCGGCGGCTGCTGCACAAACGGCGGTTGAGACGGCGATCCGGGACGTGATCCGTCTCGACGCCGGCGACGACGTCGATGACGTCGAATCCGACGCCGCCGTCGCGTTCTCGGGCGGGGTCGATTCAGCGGTCATCGCGGCGGGTGCTCCCGAGCTACCCTGTTACGTCGCCGGCTTCGAGGGCTGCCACGACGTCGCAGCCGCCCGTGCGGCCGCGGACGCGATGGATCGTGATCTGCACGAGGTCCGGATCGACCACGACGACCTCCGGGCTGCCGTTCCGGAGATCGCCGCGGCAACCGGACGAACGAACCCGATGGATCTCGCGATCGCGATCCCGCTATACTGCACCGCGCGCGCTGCTGCAGCGGACGGTCACGATCGGCTTCTGCTCGGACAGGGAGCCGACGAGCTGTTCGGTGGGTACAGCAAGGTCGTCGATCCCGGGGACGACCACCGGGTCGACGCGAATACGGTGCGAGGCGCGCGCGACGAGACGATGCGGACGCTGCCGGCACAGATCGAACGCGACGTCGGCGCGATCCGGGCGGCCGGGATCGAGCCCGTCACGCCGCTTCTGGATGACCGTGTGGTGGCGGCTGCGCGACGGCTGCCCGGCGAACTGCTCGCGACGCCCGACGAACGGAAGATCGCGCTCCGGAGCGCCGCCGAGGGACTGGTCCCGGAGTCCGTCCGGACCGCCGAGAAGAAAGCGGTGCAGTACGGCACCTACGTCTCCCGCGAGCTCGACCGGCTCGCCCGGCAGGCCGGGTATAAACGGCGGATGGAGAACCACGTCGAGCGGTACGTCGAGACGGAGCTGCTCGAGTCGGATCCCGCGGAGGAAACCGTCGGATAGACCGCGATCGGAACCGAACGGAGGCATCGATCGATCCGGATCGCCGTGCCCGTCGCCGAATCGGGACCATATTCATATATAAATGAACGATCGTGTTGGAGTTTTCGGGTGTTTCGAGGCGTCTACCGTCGGTTGTGATCGGATCACACAATACATTTATTACTAACCAGTTCCTAACTCTGAGTGAAGAACACGAGCGAGGTCGATTTTATATTCCTTTCGTCCTCCTCAGCCGCGCACCACGCGACCGCGGCCCGCAGTCATCACGAGCACACCCAATGAGTCAGACACGCTTCAGCGCCACCCGGCGCACGACCGACACGAACCGAGAGACGACCGACGACCGACGGACCGGGACGCGCTCCGGCGACGCCGAATCGACGACCGAGGACGAGCAGGCACACGAACACGACCACGAGTCGACGACGACCTGTCCGGAGTGTGGCAGCACCCTTCGAAACGAGGGCGCTGAGACCGTCTGTTCGAGCTGTGGCCTCGTCGTCGACGCCGACGAGATCGACCGCGGGCCCGAATGGCGCGCGTTCGACGCCAGCGAGAAGGACTCGAAGTCCCGCGTGGGTGCACCCACGACGAAGATGATGCACGACGACGGGCTCTCGACGAACATCGGCTGGCAGGACAAGGACGCCTACGGCAACTCGCTCTCCTCGAACCAGCGACAGAAGATGCAGCGGCTCCGGACCTGGAACGAGCGCTTCCGGACCCGTGACTCCAAGGAGCGCAACCTCAAGCAGGCGCTCGGCGAGATCGACCGCATGGCCTCCGCGCTCGGCCTCCCCGAGAACGTCCGCGAGACCGCCTCCGTCATCTATCGGCAGGCGCTCGACAACGACATGCTCCCCGGCCGGTCGATCGAGGGGATCGCGACGGCGAGCCTCCAGGCGGCCGCCCGGATGGAGCAGGTACCGCGGTCGATCGACGAGATCGCGGCCGTCAGCCGGGTCGACGCCGAGGAGTTCAAGCGCGCCTACCGGTACATCAACCGGGAGCTGAAGCTGGAGATCCAGCCGGCCGACCCCGTCGAGTACCTCCCGCGGTTCGCGAGCGACCTCGCGGTCCCCGACGAGACCGAGCAGTTCGCCCGCCAGCTGCTCGAGCAGGGGAAACGGCAGAACGTCCACAGCGGCAAGTCGCCGGTCGGCCTCGCGGCCGCCGCGATCTACGCCGCCGGCAAGCTCACCAACGTCGATCTCACCCAGAGCGAGGTCAGCGACGCCACCGGAATGAGCGAGGTCACGATCCGGAACCGCTACCAGGAGCTGCTCGAGGCCGAGGAGGCGCGGTTCCCCGGCGTCGGAGAGGGCGACGCGGACGCCGCCGCCTGATCGCGGGACATCTTGAAAACCGAATCGGTTTCGGAAGCACGTTTTTGAGCGTATTCCGGGAGCACACCGGAGAGCGTTGCGAGAGAACGCGTTCAGAGAACCGGCCAGAGGTCGATAACCGGCCAGAGATCGATCGACCCCGCCTTGCGGCGAGGCGATCGGGACGAACCGGTGACTGACCAAGCCACTGGGAGCACTCGTCCGCGTCGGCGTCCGGGATGCCGCCTCGCGGCACGGACGCCGTCAGCCGATCGGTCCGGTGGTACCTAAACCGCATCTGCTCCGTCAAAACTGGCCACACCGTCTCGATGATCCTCAGTATCGTTTCGTTTATGGCCGTGATACCGACCTCAGATACACGACACGCCACGTATTTACGTCAATTTTGATCGATCCGACAGTTCTCTCCCAACCGATCCCGCCTCCGTCAACCACTGTATCGACACGGCCCATCCCCCGGCGGTCGATCAGTCGGACCGACCATCCCGATCCGTCCGCCGAAATATTCCTCAGAGGAATGAATAGCATCAAAACACTTTCCGCAAGTTATACTGTATCGCGTCCGATACGCGTAGCTAATGAGTCGGAACATCCAGGTCAGTCGCCTCGACCGGACGGCGGTCGAGGATCAGGACGTCGAGATCGTCGAGCGAAAGGGGATCGGGCATCCAGATTCGATAAGCGACGGCATCGCGGAGTCGGTCTCCCGGGCGCTCTCACAGCTATACCTCGATCGGGTCGGTACGGTCCTCCACTACAACACCGACGAGACGCAACTGGTCGCCGGCAACGCCGCCCCCGCGTTCGGCGGCGGCGAGGTGGTCGAGCCGATATACATCCTCATCGTGGGTCGCGCAACCAAGAAATACGACGGTCAACAGCTGCCGGTCGACTCGACGGCACTGGCGGCGGCCCGCGAGTACCTCGCCGAGGCGATCCCGGAACTGGAGTACGGGACCGACGTCATCGTCGACGTCAAGCTCGGCGAGGGGTCGGGCGACCTGCAGGACGTCTTCGGCGAGGAGGAAGCACAGGTTCCGATGGCCAACGACACCTCTTTCGGCGTCGGCCACGCGCCGCTCACCGAAACCGAGCGGATCGTGCACGACGCCGAGCGCGAGCTCAACACGACCTATCACGCCGACCATCCCGAACTCGGCCCGGACGTGAAGATTATGGGCAAACGCGAGGGCGACCGGATCGACATCACGGTGGCCGCCGCGATGGTCGACCGCTACATCGACGACTTCGAGGCGTACGACGACGCCGTCGAATCGGTCCGGGAGTTCGTGTCCGATCTCGCCCGCGACCGGACCGACCGCGAGGTCCACGTCGACGTCAACACCGCCGACGACTACGAGGAGAACTCCATCTACCTCACCGTGACGGGGACGTCCGCCGAGCAGGGTGACGACGGCTCGGTCGGTCGCGGCAACCGCGCGAACGGGCTGATCACGCCGAACCGACCGATGTCGATGGAGGCGACCTCCGGGAAGAATCCGGTCAACCACATCGGCAAGATCTACAACCTGCTCTCGACGGAGATCGCCGAGTCCGTCGCCGCCGAGGTCGACGGGATCCGCGACCTGCAGGTCCGCCTGCTCTCACAGATCGGTCGCCCGATCGACGAGCCGCACGTCGCCGATACACAGGTGGTCACCGAGGACGGGGTCGACCTGGCGGACGTCGAGGACGAGATCATCGCGATCGTCGACGCGGAGCTCGACGACGTCACCGGCGTGACCCGACGCGTCATCGACGGCGACGTTTCGACGTTCTGACCGCGGGCCGCGACGGTCCGACTGCCGACGGGGGTGACGACCACGGATCGACCGACCGCAACCGATTTGCGGTCGGGGACCCGACTCAGCATATGACGCAGGTGTGTCTCGTGGGCGATCCGGCGGTGAGCCTCGCGTACGAACTCCTCTCACGCGAGACCGCCCGGGAGGCGCTGTCGACCTACGAGATCACGGAGCCGTTCGCCAACAGCATCGCGGTCGAGACGGTGAGCCTCGGCGCGGCCGTCTCGCTGTGTAACGACCTGAACTGGTACCTCGTCCGCTTCGTCCGTGAGACGCTGATCCGCGACCCGTCGATCGACGCCGAGGAGTGGCTCTCGCGGGACCTCGCACGGCAGGTCCGCGACGGCGAGGTTCGCCCCGAGGAGACCGACCGGCGACTCGAGCTGTTCGGCGTCGTCGACGGCGAGCTCGTCGATCCGGTGTTTAAACGGCGCGAACGGGGAACGGTCCCGGAACACGATCGGGACGATCTCGACGGAACCGTCGTGGTCCGGGTGAGCGAGGCGGAGTTCTCTCCCTGAGTACGTTCCGCTACTCAATCACTCGACGTCGTTCCCGTCGGGTTCGAACATTCCGGTCGAGAGGTAGCGCTCGCCGCTGTCCCAAAAGACCGTGACCACGAGCGGCTCGTCGCCGACGTAGGCTCCCGACTCGCGAAGGTCCTCGGCGACGGCCTTCGCCGCGAGGTTCGAGGCGCCCGAGGACTGCCCGACCAGGATCCCCTCCTCGCGTGCGAGCCGTCGACACTCCGCCTCGGCATCGGCGAGTTCGACCGTATGAACCCCATCGAGGAGATCCGTATCGAGGTTCGGGGCGATGAATCCCGGCCCCATCCCCTGGAAGGAATCGCCGGTCGGTTCCTCGCCGGACAACACCGCGTTGTCGGCGGGCTCGACGGCGTCGATCCGGACGTCCGGGAACGCCTCCCGAAGACGCCGGCCGGTACCGGTGATCGTCCCCCCGGTGCCGACGCCGGCGACGAGGGCGTCGATCGGCCGACCATCGACCTGGTCGAGGATCTCCGCGCCGGTCGTCTCGTAGTGGGAACGCGGATTCGCGGGGTTCTCGAACTGCCGCAGCTGAACCATCCCCTCGGCCTCGAGCTCGTCGGCCCGATCCTTGGCGTCCGAGATGTCGCCCTCGACGAGTTCGACGGTGGCCCCGAAGGCCCGCATAATGCGGCGTCGCTCGGGTGATTTCGAGGCCGGCATCACGATCGTCACGTCGTAGCCCTTCGCCGCGCTGCACATCGCGATCCCGACGCCGGTGTTGCCGGAGGTCGGCTCGACGATGCCGTCGCCCGGCGAGAGATCACCGGACTCCTCGGCGGCTTCGATCATCGCGATCGCGGGGCGGTCCTTGGCCGACCCGCCGGGGTTCTTCGATTCGATCTTCGCCGCCACCGTGGTCCCCGCCGGTGAGGAAACGCGAACCAGCGGTGATCCGACGGTGTCGAGGATGCCGTCGTCCATTGGCCCCGACTACGACGAGCGCGCCTAAACCACCTACGGACTGCGGCACGGTGCGATCGGATCGGTGGGCCGAATTGCACTCGCGTTGAAACGGAAACCCGCACGGAAAACCGCCGGCGACGCGCCCCTTTTATCAGTCCCGCCCCTACGTGGGCGTATGCCACTACGGACGCTACAGCCGAACGCGGCGTGGAGCGAAGCGGGCTATGAGGACGCGATCGAGACCTTGGGCGCTGATGACGCGTACGTGTTCAAGGTCTGGGGCGGCGACTGGTGTGGCGACTGCCGCCAACAGCTCCCCGACTTCGCCGCGGCCCTCGAGGCCGCCGGCGTCCCCGACGACCGGATCGAACACCATCCCGTCGAGAAAGCGGAGGACGGATCGAAGGTCGGACCGGGCGTCGAGGAGTACGACATCGAACTGATCCCGACGGTCGTCGTCGAGCGCGACGGCGAGGAACTCGCACGATTCATCGAGGAGGCGGACGTGCCGATCGCCGTCTTCCTCGCCGCACGGCTCGACGAGATCGACGCGACGGCCTAAGCAGAACATCCCCGAACCGTTCAAAACCGTTTCAGCCCATTCCGGGCCGTTCAGCGTTCAGTCGCTCAGGGCCAGTTCCCGGCCTGGTCGTAGGCATTGGCCACGCGCTGGAGCGCGACGACGTAGGCCGCGGTGCGGAGGTTCGGCAGGTCGTGGGCCTCGTAGGCATCGACGAGACCGTCGAAGGCCTCGATGGTGACCCGTTCGAGTTCCTCGTTCACGCGCTCTTCGGTCCAGCTGAATCGCTGTCGGTTCTGAACCC
Organism: Halopenitus sp. POP-27; assembly: GCF_029889855.1. Lineage (NCBI taxonomy): Archaea > Methanobacteriati > Methanobacteriota > Halobacteria > Halobacteriales > Haloferacaceae > Halopenitus > Halopenitus sp. POP-27. Next base: position 75,342 of record NZ_JARANU010000005.1, read on the forward strand.
ACTCGAAGTAGGAGACGGTGACGCCGCCGGCGTTCGCGAGGATGTCCGGCACGACCCAGACGTTGCTGTCGGCGAGGACGTCGTCGGCACCCGGCGTCAGCGGACCGTTGGCCGCCTCGACGACGACGTCGGCCTGCACGTCCTCGGCGAGTTCGGCGTCGATCGCGTTCTCGAGGGCCGCCGGCACGAGGAGGTCGACGTCAAGCGTGAGCAGCTCCTCGTTGGTTACCGCCTCGGCGTCGCCGTAGCCGACGACGCTGCCGGTCTCGTTCTTGTGGTCCTTCACGTCGACCGGATCCAGCCCACGCGGCTCGTGGATGCCGCCGCCCGAGTCGGAGACGGCGACGACCGTGGCGCCGAGGTCATCGAGCAGGTCCGCGGCGATCCAGCCGGCATTGCCGTACCCCTGCACGGCCACGGACGCCCCCTCGATCCGCTTGCCGATCCAGTCGAAGACCTCACGGGCCGCGAGCATCGTCGATCGGCCGGTCGCCTCGACGCGTCCCGCCGACCCGCCCGAGTCGATCGCCTTCCCCGTGATGACGCCGGGTGCGGTCGTGTTCTCGAGGGTCTCGTAGGTGTCTTTGATCCAGTTCATCTCCCGCTGACCCGTGTTGACGTCGGGTGCGGGAATGTCGCGGTCCTCGCCGATGATCGGCCGGAGCTCGGTCGCGAACGCCCGAGTGATCCGCTCCAGCTCGGCCTCGGAGTACTGGGTGGGATCGATGCTGATGCCGCCCTTCCCGCCGCCGTAGGGGATATCGACGGTCGCACACTTGTACACCATCCAGCCCGACAGCGCCTTCACCTCGTCGCGGGTGACGCCCGGGTGATAGCGGATCCCGCCTTTATACGGGCCGCGGTCGCCGTTGAACTGCGAGCGGTACGCCCGGACCGTTTCGAGGGAGCCGTCGTCGAGTTCGACGGTGAGGTTGGTCTCGAGGACCCGTTCGGGGTTCTTCAGCCGCTCGATGACTCCGTCGTCGACGTCGAGGTGTGCTGCGGCGTCGTCGATCTGCTCCTGGAGACTCTCGAACGGATTGGTCTCGTCCGACATACCTACACGAGCCACATCCGCGTGGTTAACTGTACCGTCTCATACTCCCGTGGCGAATTTTGCCACGCCCACCCACTGCGTTCAACCGTCACAGTGGGGATCGAACGGTGGCAACCGATCCCGCGCTACTGTGCGGCTCCCGGACTCTCCGTCTGGGACTCCGTGCCGGGATCGGTCGTTCCGGATTCGGTTCCGGATTCCGGTTCGTCCGTGGTTGCCGTTTCCGACTCCGTTTCGGTCGTTCCCGACTCCGTCTCGGTTCCGGGCGGCGTCGCGGTGTCAGTCGTTTCGGTCGTTTCGGCTCCCGATTCGTCCCCGTATCGGACGGTCGTCCCGCTGGCGACTGGGCGGATGACGTATCGGGTTCCCTGTCCGGTCCGGTTCGGGGCGAAGTCGGCGATGAACGTCGTCGTGACCGATTCCCGGACCTCGAAGGACTGCTTGAACTGGAGCGGTGCGTTCCCGGGCGTCCGGACGTCCGCCTCCTCGCCGGTGGTCAAGACGCCGGTCGTCCCGGCGACGTCGAGCTGGAGGAACTGGTAACTGCCGACTTCGACCTCGGTCTCGTCGATGAGCTCCGTGCTTCCGTCCTGCAGCTGGACGAGGTCCGCCTCCTGCGGCTCCTCGAACTCGATGTAGTACCGGCCGGTTCCGCCGTCGGCGTCGTCGGCGTCGGTACCGTCGTCACCGTCCTCCTCCTCGTCATTCTCGTCGCCGTCCGGGGTGGCCGTCGCAGCCTCGGTTCCCGCCGGCGTCGCCGTGTCGGTCGTAGTCGCCGTGTCGGTCTCAGTTGCCGTATCGGTCGCGGTCGCCGTGTCGGTCGTAGTTGCCGTGTCAGTCGTAGTTGCCGTGTCGGTCTCAGTCGCCGTATCGGTCTCAGTCGCCTCGGCGGTTCCGTCCTCCGTCGCTTCTTGATCGGGCGTCTGGGTGCCGTCGGCGTCGTCCGAATCGTCCCCGGATTCGGCGGGCTTGATCCAGATCCCGTCGATCGTCACGACGAGCGACTCGAAGTCGCCGATGTCGTTCGGCTGATCGGTGATGCTCGTCGAGAGCGTTCCGTAGCGCGTGCCGTCGGTCGATCCGTCGTCCGTGTCGTCGGTTCCGGATCCATCCTCGGACCCATCCGACCCATCGGTTCCGCCAGATCCGCCGTTTCCGCCGGTACAACCGGCAAACGCGCCGGTGGTTGCTGCAGCTGTGAGCCCCTGTATATATGTGCGCCTCTGCATCATCTCGGACGAGACGAGTGAACCGTAAAGGCGTGCCGGAGCCCGATTCCGAACGCGTGGGAGTGCCACGCGCACAGCCGTCGGGCGACGATCCCGTCGACCCGTGGATTTATCGATCGAGCTCGCCGACCGATCGACGATGGACGCCGAACGGCTCATCGAGGCGGCTCGAAACGCGCTGGAGAACGCCCACGTCCCGTACTCGGGGTACACCGTTGGCGCGGCGCTTCAAACCGCGGATGGAACGGTCTACACGGGCTGTAACATCGAGAACGCGAACTACTCGAACAGCCTCCACGCCGAGGAGGTCGCGATCGCGGAGGCCGTCAAGAACGGCCACGAGGCGTTCGACCGGATCGCGGTCACATCCGGTGTGAAGGACGGCGTCACGCCCTGCGGGATGTGCCGGCAGACGCTGGCGGAGTTCTGCGACGACGACCTCGCGATCGTCTGTGACGAGGGCGCGGACGGGATGACGACCTACACGCTCGGGGAGCTGCTGCCGAACACGATCTCGGCGGACACGCTCTCGGCGGCCGAGCGTCGCTAGTCCTCGGTGGCGAATCGTTCGACGTCGTCGGTGGCGCATAACCGGACGTCGTCAGGTGCGCGTTGCTCCCCGCCGCCAGTCACCGGTTCCGGCTCACGGGGAAAGCGATCCGGTCGGGATGCTCGTTGAACCGGTCCAGGATCCGTTCGTACAGCTCGTTTTTCACCCGCTGGCCGCGGCGGGGATGTGCCAGGTATCGGAGCCGCAGCTCGACCCAGCTCTCGCGCTGGGTGACGTTCACCGACGGGCCGTCAGCGACCTCCAGCTCCACCGGCGTCTCCGCGAGCGCCTCACGGTAGGTGGCGACGTGGCGGGCCATCTCCTCGCCGAGGTAGTCCGTGGCCTCCTCGCGCATCAGCTCGCGGGCGAACGCGAGGTCGGTCTCGAAGGCCACCTGGACCGGGATCTCGTTCCAGACCGACGGGGACCCGCCCCCACCGAAGTTGACGACCTCCGAGGAGAGTACGAGGCTGTTCGGGACGGTGATCACGCGTCCCGACGGTTGGTTGGTCGTGACGAGTTCGCCGTTGATCTCCCAGATCGTCGTGACCAGGAAGTCGACGGCGATGACGTCGCCCTTCGCGTCGCCGATCCGGACCCGATCGCCGACGCCGTAGGGTCGTTTGAGGAGGATATAGCCCCACGCGATCAACGACAACAGCGGCTGCTGGAGCGCGAACGTGATCGCGAACCCGACGACGCCGAGCGAGAGGAGCAGGCCGAGCCACTGCTGGGTCAGGGCCGCGAGGGCGGTGACGGTCGCGGCGAGCCCGAACGCGAGCCGCAGGACGTTCCGCGCGTCGTGGGCGCGCCGCTTGCTCGCGTGGCGCGTGAGGGCGGCGAGCGTGAGGACGTAGAGCCCGTACGCGACGAGCAGGATCGCCGCGAGGAGCAGCCCCTTGCTCGCGGTCGGGACCAGGGGAATTCCGAGGGGCGTCGGAAGCGTCGCGATCGGGCTCGTCGGGGACGGATCCGCGGCGGAAAGCAGGCCGGCGCCGGCCCCAGAAACGATCCCGGCGAGCACGGATCCGATGGCGACGCGTCGGTTCACTCCCCGATCGATCGGGCCCATCAAGTAAACGGTTGTGCCCGCCGGGTCTTTCTCCCTCCCACGAGGTGGGAGGGCGTCACTCGGTGACGGCGTCGTAGGCGTCGGCCATCACGTCGAGCGCGTCGCGGATGGTCGCCTCGTCGGTCGCGTACGAGAGTCGGGCGTGGCCGGCGCCGCCGTCGCCGAAGGCGTCCCCGGGGACGATGATGAGCCCGCGCTGGATGCATTCGTCGACGAAGCCCTCGGGCACCGCCGGCATCGCGTAGAAGGCCCCGCGCGGCGTTGGACACTCGATGCCGATCTCCGCGAGCCCATCGAGCAGGACGTCACGCCGACGTTCGAACGTGGCCGTCATCTCGTCGACGACCGACTGGTCGCCGGTGAGTGCGGCCTCCGCGGCGAACTGTGAGGGCGCCGACGCGCACGCCTGTGCGTACTGGTGGACGCGCAACATTCGGTCGATCCGCTCGCTCGTCGCGGTGACCCACCCGAGCCGCCAGCCCGTCATCGAGTAGAGCTTCGAGACCGAGTGGACGACCACCAGGTTCCCGCCCGTGTCGAACTCCATCGGCGAGTGGTGGTCGCCGTCGAAGACGGTGTACTCGTAGACCTCGTCGGAGATGCACAGCACGTCGTGTTCGCGCGCGATGCGGGCGAACTCCGCGACGTCTTCGCGGGGCGCGACCGCGCCGGTCGGGTTCGCCGGCGAGTTGATCACGAAGGCGGCGGTGTCCTCGGTGATCGCGTCCTCGACGGCCGCCGGATCGAGCGTGAGGTCGTCCCGCAGCTCGACGGGAACCGGGTCCGCGCCCGCGAGCTTCGTCAGCGCCGCGTAGGAGACGAACCCGGGGTCGGGAACGATGACCTCGTCGCCCGCATCGACGTGGGCCTCCATCGCGAGGTGGAGTCCCTCGCTGCCGCCGGCGGTCGCGATCACGTCGTCGACGTCGACCGAGACGCCCTGATCGCGTTCGTGTTTGGCGACGATCGCCTCCCGGAGCGACTCCAGGCCGCGGTTCGGCGTGTAACTATCCGCACGTCCGGCCCGGATCGCCTCGACGGCGGCCTCGCGTGCGTGGTTCGGGGTCGGGAAATCGGGCTGACCGATCCCCATATCGATCGCGTCCTCGTCGGCCGCCTCGAAGACGTCGCGAATGCCGCTCGGTGGGATCCGCTCGATCCGGTCGGAGAACGTCGCTGGTGCCATATCTAACGCAGCGATCCGGTCGCGAATAATTCTTGTTACCTGTGGTCCGTCGGACCGAGCTGGCTCGCGTCCGGCACGCGCTACAGGGACTTCCGGACCTGCTCGCCGCTCACGATCTCGGGGACGATGACGTCGTCGGCTCCGGCTCGTCGGGCCAGCGCCTCGTCGGTCGCATCGCCCGCTCGAACGACCAGTTCGGTCGTCGGGGACAGCTCGTCAGCCTCGATGGCGATCTGTACGTTCTCCTTCGAATCGTCGATCGCGCCGACCACGGTTGCTGCGCGTTCGACGCCGGCCCGCGTGAGCGTCTCGGCGCGTCTGGCGTCGTCGTTGACTGCCAGCAGCTCGTCGTCGAGGGCGCGTTGGTACTGTGCGTCGTCGTGTTCGACGACGACCACGTCCCGATCGTCCGCACGGAGTCCGGCGGCGATCGTCCGGCCGAACGTGCCGTATCCGCAGACGATGACGTGGTCGTCGAGCGCGTCGATGTGTCGATCGTGGTTCATACGTTCGAGTTCCGTCCGTATTCGACCGCCGAACGTCGCCGAAACCGCCGTTTCGCCGATCCAGATCCCAGTCACGACGAGCCCGGAGAGGACCGCGACCGCGTAGGCTTTGACGACCCGTGCCGGCCCGTCGTGCGCCTGAAAGTGCAGTTCGATGCTCGTCGGGTCGAGCAGCCAGAACGCGGCGTCGACCAGGCCGACGCCATCCAGCCGACTGAACCCCACGATTCCGGCCGCCACGACGACCGCGAACGCCGCGATCGGCCGCAGCGTGCGACGCAACAGCGGGCGTTTCGCGATCGTCCGGACGACGACGTGTGGCTGATGTCGTCTTCCCATTCACTCACCAAGAGAAATACAACGCTTGTATCTCATATCCCATATATGATGTTCGTCCATTGGTTGAATCCCGGTTTTTGATCCCGTATCGGGTTTTATATCACTTGTCCTTAAACATATAATAGAATATCAACTCGACGTCCGAACACGTGTCGGTGATGCAGCCCGACGTTCGAACACGGCGGCAACCGAACCCACGAACGTAATCGAACCAACGAACATGATCGAAGCCACGACGACGGTCGAACCCACGACGACGGTCGAACCCACGACGAGGAGCGTGGGCGAACTCTAGACCCCCCAGATCGTGACGATCCCGAGCGTCGTCACGACGGTGAGGATCGCCTGCAAGGGCGCACCAACGCGGAGGAAGTCGGTGAACCGGTAGCCGCCCGGGCCGTAGACCATCAGGTTCGTCTGGTAGCCGATGGGCGTCATCAGCGCCGTCGAGGCCGCGAACGTGACCGCGAGCACGAACGAGAAGGGCTCGGCGCCGATCGCCTCGGCCGTATCGACCGCAACGGGGATCATCAACACGACGCTTGCGTTGTTGCTGATCACGTTGGTGATGAGCGCAGTGAAGAGGTAGAACGCGCCCAGGATGACGACGGGTGCGAGGTCACTCGCGCCCACGACGACGAGGCTCGCGAGCCACTCGGCGCCGCCGGTGCGTTCCATCGCGACGCCCAGGGGAATGAGTCCGGCCAGCAGGACGATGACGCTCCAGTCGACCGCCTCGTAGATCTCGCCGGGCTTCACGCAGCCGGTCGCCACCATCGCGACCACGCCCCCGAGCGCACACACCATGATCGGAAGGACGTCGAGGGCCGCGAGCGCGACCACACCGAGGATGATTCCCACTGCGACCGGGATCCGCTCCGTTCGGAAGTCGGGGCGCGTCAGCTCGCGCGCGAGCACGAAATTCCGGTCAGCGCCGAACCGGCGTATCGTGTCCTCGGTCGCCTGGATGAGCAGGGTGTCGCCGCCGCGCAGCCGCCGTTCGTCCATCCGGGCGTGAATGACCTCCCCGCCCCGACGGATGGCCAGGACGGTCGCGTCGTACCGGTTCCGGAAGTTCAGCGTCTCGAGCGTCTCGCCGACCAGCGACGCTCCCGGCGCGACGACGACCTCGACGAGGCTCTGGTCGGTCTCCGGTTCGATCGCCTCCGCTTCGGCGGTCAGCACCTCCTCGGTCACCTCGGCGTCGGGCGCCAGGTCGAGTCCCTCGGCGTCCAGCAGCTCGAGCAGGCTCTCGCGATCGGTTCGGAGCACGAAGACGTCGTCGGGGCGAACCTCCTTGCGCGCGAGCGGCTCGGTGAAGACCTGATCGCCGCGAACGAGTTGGACGATGTCGACGTCGAGATCCGTCTCCTGGAGGACCTGATCGATCGTCTTTCCGACGAGCGGGGATTCCGGCCGAACGACGACCTCGGTCAGATACTCGGCCATATCGAACTCCGCGATCAGCTCGTCGTCGACGGCCACACGCTCGGGCAGCAGGTAGCGGCCGATCGTCGCCAGATAGACGGCGCCCGTGATCAACACGAGGACGCCGAGGGAGGTGAACTCGAACATCGAGAACGGATGGTCGATGAGGCGGGCGGAGACGTCGGAGGCGAGGATGTTCGTCGACGTCCCAATGAGCGTCAGGGTCCCGCCGAGCATCGCGATGAAGGAGACGGGCATCAACAGCTTGGAGGGCGAGATCCCCGTCCGTTTCGCGATCGTGTTCACCATCGGGATCATGATCGCCACGACCGGGGTGTTGTTGATGAGCCCCGCCGTCCCGCCGGAGATACCGAGGACCGCAAGCAGCTGCTTGAACTGGCTGTCGCCGAACCGGTCGGCGACCGCCGCGCCCACGAGGTTAATGAGCCCCGACTGGCGGATCCCCTCGCTGAGGACGAACATCGCGAGCACCGTGAGCGTCGCCGCGCTGGAGAACCCGCTCACCCCGGTGGCCGGGTCGACGTGGGTCCACGGCTCGAGAACGATGAGCGCGACGAGGACGCCGAGCGCGGAGATGTCGATCGGAAGCGGCTCGGTCACGAACAGCACCAGCGCCGCGGCGACGATCGCGAAGACCACGAGCATCCCCGGCGTGACCTCGGGGATCGACTGTAGCGGGATGGAACGGATCGCTTCGAACGATCCTGTGGCCGTCGGCGACATCGATACCGAAGGGAGACGGCGATCGAGTAAAAACCCCGGTGGACCCGAACCGCTCCGGTTGATTCGCCCCGTCTCGCTGGACCACCGGTCCGCCACTCCTGATCCACGAATGTGGGTATGGAAAGACATTAGAACGGCCGATATCACCATACAACTGAATGAGCCTGTCCGACGCGGACGCCGAGCTCGTGCGCGAGGAGCTCGGACGCGATCCCACCCCAGCCGAGGCCGAGCTGTTCGAGAACCTCTGGAGCGAACACTGTGCGTATCGCTCCTCGCGACCGCTTCTGGGCGCCTTCGAGAGCGAGGGCGACGCGGTCGTGATCGGTCCGGGCGACGACGCCGCCGTGCTCGCGCTGCCGACGCCCGACGCCGCGGAGACGCCCGCGGGCGAGCGCGACGGCGACGACTACGGCGACACCTACGTCACCTTCGGCGTCGAGAGCCACAACCACCCCTCCTACGTCGACCCCTTCGACGGGGCGGCCACCGGCGTCGGCGGCATCGTCCGCGACACGATGAGCATGGGCGCGTACCCGATCGCCCTGCTCGACTCGCTGTACTTCGGGTCCTTCGACCGGGACCACGCGAAATACCTCTTCGAGGGCGTCGTCGAGGGGATCTCCCACTACGGCAACTGCATCGGCGTCCCGACGGTCGGGGGCAGCGTCGCCTTCCACGGGGGCTACGAGGGCAACCCCCTCGTCAACGTCGCCTGCGTCGGCCTGACGAACGAGGAGCGGCTCGTGACCGCCACGGCCCAGGAGCCGGGGAACACGCTCGTCCTCGTCGGCAACGCGACCGGGCGTGACGGTCTCGGCGGCGCCTCCTTCGCCTCCGAGGACCTCGCGGAGGACGCCGAGACCGAGGACCGGCCGGCCGTGCAGGTCGGCGACCCCTACGCGGAGAAGCTGCTGATCGAGTGCAACGAGGCGCTGCTCGATGAGGATCTCGTCGTCTCCGCCCGCGACCTCGGCGCGGCCGGCCTCGGCGGCGCCTCCTCCGAGCTGGTCGCGAAGGGCGGACTCGGCGCGCGTCTCGAACTCGATCAGGTCCACCAGCGCGAACCGAACATGGCGCCGCTGGAGATTCTCCTCGCGGAATCCCAGGAGCGGATGTGCTACGAGGTCGCCCCCGAGAACGTCGAGCGCGTTCGGGAGCTGGCGGAGCGGTTCGACCTCGGGTGCTCGGTCATCGGTGAGGTGACCGAGGGGACCTACACCTGCACCTTCGAGGGCGAGACGGTCGTCGACGTCGACGCCGAGTTCCTTGCCGATGGCGCGCCGATGAACGATCTGGATGCGGTCGAGCCAGAGCGCGCGACCCGCAATCTTCCCGACGTCGACCTCGAGGCGGCCTTCGAGGCGGTCCTCGCCGCGCCCTCGACGGCGAGCAAGCGCTGGGTCTACCGCCAGTACGACCACGAGGTCGGCACGCGAACCGCGCTCACACCCGGCGACGACGCGGCGATCATGGCGATCGATGAAGCGGCCGAGGCGGACGCCCTCGACGGGACCGACGCGACCGATGCGACCGACGTGACCGACGCGACCGGGGTCGGGCTCGCGCTCTCCTCCGGCGCGAACCCGAATTGGACCGAGACAGCCCCCTTCGACGGCGCCCGGGCGGTCGCGCTCGAGAACGCGACGAACCTGGCGGCGAAGGGCGCGGTTCCGCTCGCGGCGGTCGACTGCCTCAACGGCGGCAACCCCGAGAAGCCGGACGTCTACGGCGGGTTCACCGCGATCGTCGACGGGCTGGCCGAGATGTGTGCCGCCCTCGAGACGCCGGTCGTCGGCGGCAACGTCTCGCTGTACAACGACAGCGTCGAGGGCCCGATCCCGCCGACGCCGACGCTCGCGTTGCTCGGAACGAAGCGCGGGTACGACGCGCCGCCCGCCGCGCTCGACGCGACCGTCGACGACGGCTCCGAGCTCCTCCTCGTGGGCGGCAGCGGCGACGCGCTCGGCGGCTCGGAGTATCTGGCGCAGGTCGGCGGCACCGACCGATTCCCGACGCTTCCCGAAACTGATCCCGCGAAACTGATCGACACGCTCGCGCAGGTCGCCCGTCACGAGTCGACGGTCGCCGCCCACGACGTGAGCGATGGCGGGCTGGCGGTCGCGCTCGCCGAGCTCGTCACGGATGAAGCCGGGGCCGACGTCGAACTGCCCGACCACGTCGCCGCCTTCGAGGAGACGCCCGGTCGGCTCGTGGTCCAGACGACCGACTCGGAGGCGGTCGCCGAGCTGGCCGGCGACGTCCCGGTCCACACGCTCGGATCGGTAACGGACGGCGGGCGACTCCGGCTGGCGGTCGGCGAGGACCGCGTCGAGACGACGGCCGCCGAGGTCCGCGATCTGCGGGACGTGCTCGAACGCGAGATCGCCTGAGTCGGGTCCTTTCCCGCTGATCGAGTCGGACGTTTCCGACGATCGATTCGGACGTTCCCGCCGATCGATGTGGGCCAACGATGTGCAAGCGACTGACCGACGGGGCAATATATGATGTGTGTCAACACGGGACCAGCGAAACGGTTTTAGGGGTTCCTAAAGTATGAATCAGCAACGAACCCCTTCGCGGCGTTTCACCCTCTCTGACCATGTCACACCAACGCAGCTCCGTTCGCGGGACGGCCGAACCGACCGATACGGACGGTGATGGGGCCTCGGCGTCGACCGCGAGGCCATCGTCCGGGTCGGGTGCCACGCTCGACCCCGGGACCGCGACCGACGACCGTTCGCGGACGACGTCGCGGTCCGATCCGATCGGTGGCTCCGACCCCGACGGGGTCGTCACGGCGAGCGAGACCGTGCTGGCACTCGACGGCGTCCACAAGCGGTTCGGCCCCGAATCGGCGGTCTCGGGCGTCGACCTGGCGGTTCGAGACGGGGAGCTGTTGACCCTGCTCGGCCCCTCCGGCTGCGGGAAGACGACCACGCTCCGGATGATCGCCGGCCTGGAGACGCCCAGCGAGGGGCGGATCGCGATCGGCGACGAGTGCGTCGCGGAACCGGACCAAAGCACTGCGCCGGAGGACCGCGACGTCGGGATCGTCTTCCAGAACTTCGCCTTATTCCCCCATTTGACCGTTCGGGAGAACATCGCGTTCGGCCTTTCGGACCGGTCGGACGCCGAGATCGAGGCACGCGTCGACGAGCTGCTCGATCTGGTGAATATGCCGGATCACGGGGAGAAGACGCCGGACCAGCTGTCGGGTGGCCAGAAACAGCGCGTCGCGCTGGCCCGGTCGCTGGCTCCGAAGCCGGACGTGCTTCTTCTGGATGAGCCGTTCTCGAACCTCGACGTTCGGCTCCGCGTGGAGATGCGCGAGGAGGTCCGACGGATCCTCAAGGCGGCGGGCGTCACCGCCGTCTCGGTGACCCACGACCAGGAGGAGGCGCTCTCGATCTCCGACCGGATCGCCGTGATGCACGACGGCCAGCTCGAGCAGATCGGCTCCCCCGAGTCGGTGTTCGAACAGCCCGAGTCGAAGTTCGTCGCCTCCTTCCTCGGTCGCGCGGCGTTCCTCAAGGGACACCTCCGTGAAGGCTCCGTCGAGACCGGCATCGGGCGGTTCAACGCCGCAACGCTCGAGGGGTACGACACGGTCTACGACAGCGCGCCGGTCGACGTCCTCGTCCGCCCCGATGACCTCCGAGCGTCCCCCGCGGCGGACGGCGTCGCCGACGGTACCGTCGTCTCCCGGCAGTACGTCGGTCCCTCGTTCATCTACCGGGTCGAGCTCGACTCCGGGGAGTCGGTCCACTGCCTGCACAACCACTCCGAGGAGTTCGACCTCGACGAGCAGGTGTCGGTCGACCTCGTCGCCGATCACCCGTTGGCCTGGTACCCGCGGTAGAAAACCGACCGATCCTGAAACCGGGCGGGACCGGAGTCGACGACTGATTCTTGGATGGCGTGCGCGACGGCGTCCCCGTGGGTGCTAGAGCAACAGCGCCGGGACGAGGTACGCGATCGCGAGACCGATCAGGAGAACGACGCCGCCGGTGAGCGCCTGGCTGCCGGTGAACTCCTGCATCGGTGAGGTGACGCGTGCGTCCGGGTCGGGCTCCGCGGAGTGGTCTGCCATACTCGCCGATCGGAGCGGACCCACAAAAACGGATCCGATCCGAACGCCATTTGGGCGGCACCGTCGTAGCCGTCAGCGTGCGAAACGTCACCGATCGGCTCCGGAACCCGTTCGGAATGCGGCCCGACTGCGCCGAGTACGTCCCGGGATACGGCGACGCAAACGCCGATTTCCACGTGATCGGCGATCACCCGGGCGTTCACGGCGGGCGGACGTCGGGGGTCCCGTTCACGGGCGAGACGTGGTCCGAACGGTTCTTCGGTGCGCTCGCTGACGGTGGGCTCGTCAGCACCGATGCATCCGGTGATGACGACGCCGAGACGACGCCGTGGATCGACGTCGGGAGCACGTTCCTGTCGTACCTCCACTCGTGTGTTCCGGACACGAGCGTCGCCGACCCGTCCGAGGACTCCTATGCGGAGCTCGAACCGGTCTTCGACGCCGAATTGCGGGCGATCGCCGCCCACGTCCTGTTGCCGGTCGGCGACCGAGCCACCCGTCACGTCATCGAGTCCTACACCGCCAAAACGTGGGCCGAGATCGACGCGGCCGGCGGCCTCGAGGCGGTCCACGGAACCGAACTGCTCGGCTCCGGCTGGCTGGTCGTTCCGATCCGCGATCCGCGGGACTGGGGGTCCGACCACGCGGACCGGCTCGCGGCGGGACTCCGAGAACTCCGTCGAACCGACTACCGGCGCGAGAGCGATCTCGGTCGGTTCATCGCGGGCGAGGACCCCTACTACGTGCGGTGACCGGTGGTGCACCGTCCGATCCGGAACACGCCCTCACCGCCGGTCAGGCGTCACCGTCGAGCAACAACCCGAGGTAGGACGTTCGGATCTGGTCGTCCGGGTCGAGGCCGAGCTCTCGGAGCAGGTCGCCGGCGTGATCGCGAGCGGCGTCGATCCCGTCCGCGGTCTCGATCTCCCGTTCGATCTCGACGAACTCGCCGACGTCGTCGACGCGGTCGAGCGTCAGGGTGTATCCGTCGAGCCGGTAGAACTCGCGGCGTTTCTCGACGGTCGCGGCCGGCGTGTATCCGAGCCCGTCGAGGATCGCCGCCAGCTCCTCGCCGTCGGTGACGGTCGTCTCGTGCTCCTCGCGCGTTTTCGACGCCTCGTCGACGAGGGGCCCCTTATACGTCACCTTCGTTCGCGGCGTCGTGCCGTCATCATCCGCGCGTGACCCAGCGGCTTCCGACCCGGCAAGCGGTCGTTCAACCCGGATCCGAAGCGCCTCGTCGGTCGCAGCGAAGTCGCGGTCGGGTGCGTCGTAGTACGTGTCGACCTGCCGGATCGCCTCCAATCGATCGGCGTCGGTCGACGCGAGCCGATCGCGAACGGCAGCGACATCGGCGGCCACCTTGAGCTCGACCTCGTACATACACCTCTCGACGACCGTGCCGATGAAAAGGCCGCCGTTCGCGGCGTCGACGACGGGGCCACGGTCACCCGAGGGGCAACGACCGCTGTCCGGAAGCAGTAGCTGGATACCCGGGAACTGGGCGCGTGTCGTCTGTACTCCCCGAATTCCCGAGTCATACCCGAACGAATCCGAACGGACTCGTGGGGGAGAACCGTGCTTCTTAAGGGTGCAACGGGGGATCGTTGGGGTATGAGTGACCAAGAGCAGGCCGACGCGGCCGCGGACGCCAGCGAGGCCGATAGCGAGGAGACCGAGGACGCAGCAACCGGCCTGCAGGACGGCGATTTCGTCCGTATCGCCTACACGATCCGAACCGCCGACGACGACCAGGTCATCGACACGACCGACGAGGCGGTCGCCGAAGAGGCCGAGATCGACACCGAGGAGTACGACTTCGAGCCGCGCATCATCGCGATCGGCGCCGGCCACGTCTTCGCCAGCGTCGAGGACGCGCTCATCGGCGCCGAGGCCGGCGACGAGGGGACCGTCGACGTGCCTGCGGCGGAGGCGTTCGGCGAGTACGACCCCGAGGAGGTCGAGACGGTGAAGGCCGACAAGATCGGCGAGGACGAGCGGTACCCGGGCGCACAGATCCAGATCGACGGCCAGCAGGGCCGCCTGGAGACGATCATCGGCGGCCGCGCGCGGGTCGACTTCAACCATCCGCTGGCCGGTGAGGACCTCGAGTACGAGTACGAGGTTCTCGAGGTCATCGAGGACCGCGCGGAGAAGGCCACCGGAATGCTCGGAATGTACCTCCAGGAGGAGCCCGAGGTCCGGATCGAGACGGTCACCGAGACCGAAGAGGTTCCCGCAGAGGACGACGACGAGGAGCCCGAGACCGAGGAGGTCGAAAAGGACGTCCTCTACATCGAGGCCTCCCCCGGGATGCAGATGAACCAGCAGTGGATGTTCCAGAAACAGCAGGTCGCCCAGGACCTGATGGACCGGCTGGACCTCGACCGCGTCGTCATCGAGGAGGTCATCGAGGGCGGCGGGATGGGTGGTCTCGGCGGAATGATGGGCGGTATGGGTGGCGGCGGCGCCGGCGACATCGAGGACGCCCTCGAGGACGTCGACGTCGACGCCGACGACCTGGCCGAGGAACTCGAGGACCTCGACGAGGAGTAACGCTACACGCCACCCACGCCATCCGGCCCGCCGACCGGCCCGCCGGCCGGGAACGGGCGACCGTGGGCGTTCACACGGCGAACCGATGTCTTTTGAACGGTCGCACACACAGCCACGCGTATGGACCTCGAAGACGCCCGTGAGGACGTGATCGTGGCGGCCGTCGCCGCAGTCTCGACGATCGCGGTCGCGGTGGTCGGCCGCCTGGTTCCGGTCACCGACCCCGGAACCGTGCCCACCCTCGCGCCGATCGGGGTGTATCTGCTGTACCTGTTCACCCGCAAGGGCGGCCCCTATACCGCCCTCGATACGGTTCGCAACTGGGGCCTGCTCGCGGTGGCAAGCGCGCTCGCGGCGATCGGGTACGGGATTCTCGGATGACGGGTGGACGAGCGTCGCGGATGTGGGGACCGGTGCCGATGACGGGAGACCGATGCCGATGACGGGCGGCGTGCCGCTGGCACTCGGCGGTCTCCTCCCGTCGACGCCGGCCGCCGACGTCGTGGTCATCGCGATCGCCACCGCGATCGTCTGGGTCGCAAGCGGCTGGCTCGAGGAGGCGGCCGAGGCGCTGTCGGCACAATACGGCCTGCCGGCGGTCGTCCAGGGCTCGATCGTCGTGGCGGTGGGGTCGAGCTTCCCGGAGTTCGCAAGCGTCGTGGTGACGGCCCTGGCCGGCGTCTTCGAGATGGGGGTGGGAGCGATCGTCGGGTCGGCCATCTTCAACGTGCTCGTGATCCCGGCGCTGTCGGCGCTTGCGACCGACGAGGACCTCGATACGAACCGGGCGATCGTCTACAAGGAGGCGCAGTTCTACATGATCGCCATCTCCGCGCTCGTCGTGACCTTCGCGCTCGCGGTGATCTACGTTCCGGTGCCGGAGCCGCCGGCGCTGGTCGGGGAGCTCACCCGACCGTTGGCCGCGATCCCGCTCGGACTCTACGGGCTGTATCTCTTCATCCAGTGGCAGGACGTGGGCGACCACGTCGCGGGCGAGCCCCCGACCGACATCTCGGTCGGTCGCGAGTGGGCACGGCTCGCCGGCGGCCTCCTGGGGATTCTGATCGCCGTCCAGACGCTCGTCGGGAGCGTCGAGTCGCTCTCGACGACGTTCGGCATCCCCGAGTTCCTCGCAGGTGTGACGATCGTCGCCGCCGCCACGAGCCTCCCCGACGCACTCGTGAGCATCCGGTCCGCGACGGACGAGAAAGGAATCACGAGCCTCGGGAACGTGCTCGGATCCAACACCTTCGATCTCCTCGTCGCGATCCCGATCGGCGTCCTGCTCGTCGGGAGCGTCCCGGTGAACTTCGCGGTCGCCGCCCCGCTGTTCGGCGTGTTGACGCTCGCGACGGTGGTCCTGTTCGCGTTCCTTCGAACCGGGCTCCGGCTCACCGCGACCGAGTCCGCCGCGTTGCTTGCGATCTACACGCTGTTCATCGCGTGGATGGTGGCCGAGACGATCGGCCTCACCGGGCTCATACACGTCGGCTGAAACGACGTCGGACGACGCGATGCGGCTGAAGCGGGGGAACGGATCCACCCACCCAGCGGCTGAACGACGGACACGCCCTCAGGCGATGTCGCGGCTCGTGTCGATGGTGACCGACTCCGCGAGTTTGAGCTTCACCGGCTCGTCGAGGGCGGCGCCGCCACGGAACTTCGGCACGGCGAGGCGATTGATGACCTCGTTGGCGGTGACCTCGGTGTGGAGATCGAACACGACGTCCGCGACGTGTTCCGTGAGATCGCGGTTCGACGGGATGTCCCGGCCCTTCATCGCGTGGATGACGGCGACGCTGCCCGTGTTGGTCATATGCGTCTGTAAGGTGTTGAGGAACCGTCGGTAGCGGGCGGTGTCGTGGCGTTCGAGCGGGTCGACCGCGTCGATGATGAGGTTCGCCTCCTCCGGAAGCGTCGCGATCAGGTCGTTTGCGTGGTCGAGATCCAGGGCGGTATCCCCGCCGATGTCCCGGATCGTCGGGTCGCCGACGCGCGTCGTGGACCGTTCGATCCCGTCACGAACGGCCTCCTCGGACCGGATCGTCGTGAGGTAGAGGGTGCCGCGGGCGGCCGTGAGTTCGTAGAGGAACAACTCGACCTGGCTCGCCGGCGACGCCGTCAGCGCGACGATGCTCCCGCTCGGGATGCCGCCGCCGAGTTGGCGGTCGAGAACGGAGATTCCGGTCGGGAGCCGCGCCATAGGTCGACTACGCGTTCCAGGGTTAAACCGTTTATCGCGGATACGCCCAGTTCGACGGGTCGACGTCGGTCGTCCGTCTGCCGGACGTCGTCCGGTCGTCCCGTGGACCGGGCGCCGCTCGATCACCCCGTGGATCGGGTGCCGTCCGATCAGCCCGTGGATCGGCTGAGGGCGTGCGCTCGGTCGTCGGGACCACGTCCTCACTCCGGTTCCCGATCGATCGTGGGGACGTGTCGTCACCGATCGACCATCGGAGCTCGTCCGCGATCTCCCGGTATGCGGCGCGCACGCGGGAGTCGGACACGACCGGCGGGCGAACGGCCGGAACGGCGCCGAGGACGGGTGTCGACAGGAGCGCCGAGACGTCTTCCGGCACGGTTTCGGCCCGCGTCACGACGACACCGATCGGGTCGGCGTCAAGCCGCCGCGCCATCGCGGCGGTCGTTGCCGTATCGCGAAGCGCCGGCGGGGAGAGCGTGGTCACGAGCAGGGTCCGATCGGCAACCGACAGCGGCACGGCCGCGTCCGGGCCGGCCCCGGAGGGGCAGTCGACGAGCGTCGCGGCGACCGACTCGCTACTCGACTCACGACAGCGCTCGAGATGACGGGATGCGTCCGCGTCGCCGGGATCGATCGGCGGCGGGACGACCTGAACATTGTCGTCGAGTCGGTGGCCGATCGTCGAGCTGCGGGTCGACGGCTCTCCCGGGGCCGGTTGGGACTGACGGGGAGTGTGTGGGAGGTCACCGGGAGTGCGCTGTGTCTCACCGGGAGTGTGTGTGGGGTCACGAGGGGCCCCGGCGAGCGCGTGGAGGTTCGGCATGTCCCAGTCGCCCTCGACGGCACGGATCGGTCCGGGGAGCGTCCGCGCGAGCCCGAGGGTGGTCGTCGTCTTTCCACACCCGCCTTTCCCGCCGGCAACCGCGATCATAGGGCCGGTGGCTCGGCATCGAATAAAAAGGTGGAGGAACGGGAACGCGCCACTCGGACTGGGTACGATCGGACGGTCGACGGCCTAGTCGTGACAGCAGCCGCCGGCTTCGCCGCCGAAGTCGATCGAGAGGGGCTCGGAGATCGCTTCGTTGACGGCCGCAAGCCGGTCGGTCAGTTCCTCCTGTGCGTCGAGGTACTCCGCCATCTTCGGCATCGAGTGGAGATCCTCCTGGACGCGCTGGACCTCGTTGAGTCCGGACTGGGTCGCCTGGCCGGTCTGCTGGGCGGCCATGAACTCCTGGCGGAGCCCCTCGAACTCGTCGATCTTCTCCTGGACCGCGTCGTCGTTCTCGACCGCCGTCCTGGCCGCCTCGAACCGTTCGTACTCCGGAAGCTGGGTGATCCGGTCGCCGAGCTGTCGGCCGAGGTCCTCGACGGTGATCGCTTCGGCACTCATAGGTTTGGGTTGGTGATGCGACGGTTTCAACCTGCCGGATGCGACGGATCCGGGTTTCCGACACCGGACACCGACACCGGGCGTCCGATGGCGTGCGTCCGGTACCGAATCATCGGCGCTGCGTCAGCGATGGGCGTCGACGAACGCGACGACGTCGGCGAGTTCGTCGGGGCCGACCCCGTGACCGGCTGGGTACGTCTCGGAGGTGACGTCGGCGCCCAGTTCCTCGAACCGCTCGGCCGCGCCCTGAACGCGCTCGATCGGGATGACACGATCACCGGTTCCGCCGCCGATGAAGACGGGTTTGTTCGCGATCCCGTCCGGCTCCAGGTCGGTATGGGAGTCGGGCAGATAGCCGTGCAGCCCGACGACCCACGCGAACGTCTCGGGCGACTCGAGAATCAGACTCAGGCTCGTGATCGCGCCCTGACTGAACCCCAGCAGTCCGAGGGCATCCGGATCGAGGTCGTAGGCGTCGACCGCCGCCGACACGCTCTCGGCGACCGCATCGAGGCTCCGTCTGAAGTCCTCCGGATCCGGCTGGCTCTGATGGAGGCCGCCGTCGGAGAGGTCGAGCTCGTACCACGTGTATCCGCCCTGAAGCGGGTCGGGGGCCCGGAAGCTGACCACGTGGACGTCGTCGCCGAGCTCGCCGGCGATCGGCAGGAGGTCCTGTTCGTCGGCCCCGCGTCCGTGAAGGACGAAGACCGCCGGCTTCCCGGCCGGGTCGTCATCGGGCGCGACGTGGACGTGCTCAAGCGGGATCTCGCTCATACCCCCTCATTCGCCCGCCGTCGGGATGTGCGTGTCGGCTCGGACGGCGATGTTGGTCGGTGGCGGCGAGGCTGGTTGGAGCGGGACCGGTGGAGGCGAGGCTGGTGGGACCGAGACCGGTGGCGGCGCCGGCGTGCGAGAGAACGGCACGGGATAGCGGGCCCGAACGGGCGATTTAACCGTCGTGGACGGTATCGATCGGGTATGAGCGGCGGGTCAACGGAAGGCGATCTCACGCGGACGGGGATGGCCCTCAAACACGACCGGGAGTGGGACTACGAGCTGGAGCGCGTCATCGACGCGATCGAGGAGCGGGACGCCTCGACCGTCGGACTGCAGTTCCCCGAGGGACTCAAGCGGCGCGGCCCGAAGGTCGCCGACGACCTTCGCGAGCGCGCGCCCGACGACGTTACGTTTATGCTCTCCGGGCAGCCCTGCTACGGCGCCTGCGACCTCGACACCTACCTGATGCGGCGAACCGACGTCTTCGTCCACTTCGGTCACACGCCGATGAAGGAGTCGGACAAGATCATCTACGTCCCCCTCTTCTCGAACGTCGACCCGTTCCCGATCATGGAGGAGTCACTCGGGGAACTTGCCGACACCGACGTGGACCCGAACGTCGGTCTCGTCACGACCGCCCAGCACATGAACCGGTTCGACGAGATGACCGAATGGCTCGAGGAGCGCGGCTACGAGGTCCACACGCGCCGCGGCGACGACCGACTCACCAAGGAGGGACAGGTGCTCGGCTGCAACTACGCGTCGGCCGACATCGACGCCGACCAGGTGCTGTACGTCGGCGGCGGGAAGTTCCACCCAGTGGGGCTCGCGATGGAACATCCCGACAAGAACGTCGTGATCGCCGACCCGGTCAATAACGTCGTGACGATCGCTGACCACGAAAAGTTCCTCAAACAGCGCTACGGCGCCGTTCACCGGGCGATGGATGCCGAAACGTGGGGCGTGATCTTCTGTACGAAGATCGGACAGGGCCGCTGGGAACAGGCCGAGGAGATCCTCGAGAACAACGACGACGCCTACCTCATCACGATGGACGAGGTCACCCCGGATCGGCTCCGGAACTTCGACATGGACGCGTTCGTCAACACGGGCTGTCCCCGGATCACGACCGACGACGGCCCGCAGTTCCACAAGCCGATGTTGACGCCCGGCGAGTACGAGGCCGCCGTCGGCCAGCGTCCCCTCGAGGACATCGAGTTCGACACGTTCCACGGCACTTGGTGACGTCCCTCGCCCCCTGACAAGGCTTTTCTCGCCGTGCGACCGAGGGAAGTTCTCAGCTCCGATCGTCGTCGATCGACGCCTCGTCGACCGCTGCGTCGTCGAGTACAGCTTCGTCGACGGCCATCCTGCGGGTCTCCTCCTCGACAGCCGCGACCGCTTCAGCCGGCGTTTCGACCGCTTCGAACCGATCAAGTGCATCGATCCCATCACAGTCGTGCGTTCCGAGTCCGACGATGGGGCGGTCGTAGGCGGCGGCCATTCCGATCTCCGAGAGGGTTCCGGCGCCTCCAGCCAGTGCGATCACGGCGTCGCCGTTCTGGACCACGAGCGCGTTCCGCGCGTGGCCGATCCCGGTCGCGATCGGAACCGTGACGAACCGGTTCGCGGCCGACCGGCGGTTACCGGGGAGGATCCCGATCGTTTCGGCCGGATCGTCGGCGGTCCGGGCGCCGCGACAGACGGCCGCCATCGTCCCGCCGAGGCCGCCACAGACGACGGTATGGCCCCGATCGGCCAGTTCGCGGCCGACCGCCTCGGCGATCCGTGCCTCCGAGTCGTCGATCGAACTCCCGCCGATGACGCTGACGCGCATATCCGAACCTGGCCGAAGAACGAGTTAGGCGGATCGGTTCGCCGGTTCGGCTCCCAATGGCGGCGCCGTGTCGAGGCCGTTCAAGCGTCGTTCGGGCGTCGTTTCAACGCCGGTCAGGAGTCGTCGTCGGCAGTCTCACCGTCACCGTCGTCCGTGTCGGCGCTGCCGTCATCGCCGGCGTCGTCGGCTTCGTCATCCGATTCGGCCTCGGTGATGTGTGCGTCGGTGCTGACCGCCTCGAGGTCGACGCCGACCTCCTCGGCGACCGCGTCCAGGACCGCGCGCTGTTCGGCCATCTCGGTCTCGAGCTGGCGGACCCGATCGCCGGTCTCGGTGACCGTCTCCTGGGTCTTTTCGACCTCCTCGCGCAGATCGTTGAGTCGTTGATAGGTCTGTTCCGCCTTCTCCGCGAGCGTCTGGATCTTCTTGGCCGTGCCGCCGAGTCCCATACGCTCCGATACGGCCGGAGGTATGTGTGCGTTTCCGTTCGCGGACCGACCGTGATCCTGATCCGCCTCCGTTCTCCCGATCCGGTCACGCGCCCTCCTCGATCCGGTCGTATCGATCCTGGAACCGCGAGAGACAGGACCCGCAACAGAAGTGATACAGCGTGCCGTCGATCCGCGCCGATTCCCCCTCCTCGGTGACGGAGTTGCCACACTCCACACAGTCGATCGTGAGGTCGACGTCCGGGCCGATCGTCGAATCCCACGCGTGGGATTCGAGCAGTCGCACCGAGACGTCCCTGGCTGTGTCGGGGTCGTCGAGGACGTCCGCAAGCAGGTCACCGACCGCCGCCGGATCGAGGGTGGCGGTACACACCACCTCGCCGTCGACCGTTCTGAAGGCGTGGTCGACGCGGTCGTGCTTGCGGAGGGCACCGTAGGCGTCGTCGACGACCGAGAGCGGCAGGTCGAGCCGGACGAGCACGGCCACGCCGCTCGAAAGCGTTCCGGGATCCACCCGAAGCGTGAATCCCTCGATCACGCCGATCTCCTCGAGTCGATCGACACGGTCCGAGACCGCCGGCGCCGAGAGGTCGACGCGGTCGGCGATGTCGCTGAACGGGCGTCTGGCGTCCTCGCTCAACAGCGCGAGGATCTCGCGGTCGGTGTCGTCGAGGGTTCGCATAGGACGCTTTGGCTATACAGGTTTAAACCTCGATCGACTATGGGTTTCTGGTTCGAATTGGGGTGATCGAATTCGGATCGAAAGGGAAATCGACATCAATCATCGGGCCCAAGGTATCGGTATGATGGAATACACGGTGTCAGGAATGGCCTGTGACGGATGCGAAACCGCAGTCGTCGAGGCGCTCTCGGAGGTCCCCGGCGTCGAGGACGCAACCGCGGACCACGAGGCCGGGATCGTCACGGTCTCCGGCGACCCCGAGACCGAGACGGTCGTGGCCGCGATCGACGACGCGGGCTACGAGGTCGTCGACGCCTGACGCTCACCACGGGATTCGCCCGCGAGGACGGGATCGGCGACGGGAACCGGAACGGGAAGGGGAAGGTATACGACCGGGGCGTCGCATCGACCGGTATGGACCGTGTCGCGATCATCGGCGCGTCGATGACGCAGTTCGGCGAGCGTGACGGGTGGGTGCTCGATCTCCTCTCGGAGGCGGGGACGGCCTGTCTCGCCGACGCCGGCGTCGACGCGAGCGAGCTCGACCACCTGTACGTATCGAACATGGCCAGCGGCGAGTTCGAGGGCCAAACCGGCATCCCGAACGCGCTGGCCCACGACCTGGCGGCGACGCCCGCCTACACCGCTCGGATCGACCAAACCTCCTCCTCGGGCGGCGCGGGCGTGTACGCCGCCTGGCAGTCGGTCGCCTCCGGCGCCTCCGAGCTGACGATGCTCGTCGGCGGCGAGAAGATGACCCATCGGAGCACGGCCGAGTCGACCGACGTGATCGCCTCGCTCACGCATCCGGTCGAGTACAAACACGGCGTGACGCTCCCCTCGTTCGCGGGACTGACCGCCCGCCACTACCTCGAGACCTACGACGCGCCCCGCGAGTCGCTGGGCAAAGTCGCGGTCAAGAACCACCGCAACGGCGTCGACAACCCCCACGCGCAGTTCCGCAAGGCGGTCGATCTGGAGACCGTCCTCGAGTCGCCGATCGTCGCCGACCCGCTGCGCCTGTACGACTTCTGTCCGATCACGGACGGGTCGGCCGCGCTCCTCTTCTGCCCGGAATCGGTCGCCGAGGAGTACGTCCCGGCCGACGACTACGTCACGATCGCGGGGATCGGCGGCGCCACCGACACCCACGTCGTCCACGAGCGCGCGGACCCGACCACGATGGGCGGCGTCGTCGACTCGAGCGACATCGCCTACGAAATGGCCGGGATGGGGCCCGACGACGTCGACGTCGCGGAGCTACACGACATGTTCACCATCCTGGAGTTCCTCCAGTCCGAGGACCTCGGCTTCTTCGAGAAGGGCGAGGGGTGGCGCGCCGTCGAGGAGGGCGTCACCGATCGGGACGGCGAGCTGCCGATCAACACCTCCGGCGGGTTGAAGTCCAAGGGGCACCCGCTCGGTGCCTCCGGCGTCGCCCAAGTCTACGAGATATTCTCCCAGTTGACCGGACGGGCCGGGGCACGGCAGGTCGAGGCCGACGTGGGATTGGCGTGTAACGTCGGCGGGTTCGGCAACTGCGTGACGACGACCGTGATGGAGGCGGGACGATGAGCGGGTCGCACGCCGCGGGCGACGAGGAGACCGACGACCCGGTCTTCGAGGCGGCGGAGTACGCGGACGGCACGGTGAGTTACCCGCCGCATCCGGTCGGCCCGAACGGGGCGGAGCGCGTCGGGACGGTCGACCTCCGGGAGTACGACGCGACGGTGGTCACCTGGACGAAGTCGACCGCGACGCCGCCGGGCGTGCGCGCGCCCAACACCCTCGCGATCGTGGAGTTCGATCTCGGCACGGAATACGACGGTCCGCCGGTCCGAGCGATCGGCCAGGTCGTGGAGGACACCGACGTCGCGGTCGGCGATCCGGTGACGCCGGTCTACGTCGAGGAGCTCCGTGACCCCGACGCCGGGATCCGCGAGCCCGACAGCCAGGACTGGGACGGGTTCCGGTTCGAGCCGATCGAGTAGTCGGGATCGGTGCGTCCCGGAGTCGAAGCGTCCATCACCGGTGTACACCGGGATCGGCACATCGTCGGCTGGATATACGATCGGACTGCGGGCCCGACCTCCGGTACAGTATGACGTCGTCACCCGTCAGTCCCGGTGGAGGCCCTCGTCCGTATCCTCGTCTACGCTTCCGGAACCATCCCCAGTATCACCATCGGTCTCGTCGTTCCGTTTCGTCTCGTCCGGTTTCGTCTCGTCCGGTTTCGTCCCGTCCGGTTTCGTCTCATCCCGGTCGGTCGCTTCCGAGACGTCGTCGTCATCGAGACTCCGCTTTATCGATTCGAGTTCGGCGTCGACGTCGACGCCGGGCGTGTCCGTGCCTTCGTCCTGCCCGTCGTCCGGTCCTCCGTTCTGATCGTCGTCCGAATCGGCGTCCTGTGTGGGCTCCGTGACGTCGATCGAGACCGGCTCCGCCGCGGAATCGCGCCCGGATCGATCCGGAGTCCCGGCTCGATCACTGGTCTCCGCGTCCGCCAGTCGCGCCTCGATCTCGGCGGTGAGTTCGCGTGCGTCCTCGAGTATCTCCCGGGAGGTTTCCTCTCGCGGGAGATCCGACTCCGAGAGGGCACGGTGAAGCTCGGAGAGCGACCGCGTGAGCCCGGCGGCCGCGCCGTCGCGAACGTCCGCAAGCCGATCGTCCCCGGTTCGGGATCGATCGCTGCCGCGACGCCCGGGTATCGAGCGATCGTCCGTCGGACGGAGCTTGCCGTCAGGATCCGCGAGGCGAAGCGACGCCTGGAGCAGCTCGAGCGACCGGATCGTCGTCTCAAGGAGCGCGATCAACGTCGGGATCGTGTAGCGTTCGGTGAGCCGCAACAGCTCGACCGGGTTCGGCGGACGGAACGGAGGACGTCGGTCCGACCCCGAGATCGAGCTGTCGGAACCGAACCATCGCCCCGACCCCCGACGATCGGCCTCGAGGTCCGACCGGAGCTCGGCGAGCACGTCGGTCAGCTCGGCGAGCCGGTCCTCGAGGGGTTCATCATCGGTCGGTCCGGTCTCGTCGGGGCGATCGCGGTCGGAGGGAGCCATTATCCGGGATACGTCGTCCCACACCAAAAGTGGGGTGGGGAGACGACGAGGCTACTCGAATCGGGCGCGGCCGTACTGGACCGGCCACTCGATCTCGGCGCCGAGTTCGTGGGCCGCCTCGAGCGCCCACTGCGGATGGCGGAGGTGTTCCCGGCCGAGCGCGACCACGTCCGCACGTCCGTTCCGCACGAGCGCGTCGGCGTGGGTCGGCTCGGTCACCTTGCCGACCGCCGCGACCGGCACGTCGGTGTCCTCACGGATCGACTCGGCGTACGGAACCTGGTAGCCCGGTCCGGCCTCGGGGACCTGCTGATCCGGATGGGTGCCGCCGCTGCTGACGTCGATCAGGTCCGCACCCGCCTCGGCCAGCGCCGGCGCCAGCCGGATCGAGTCCGCGAGGTCCCACGCCTCACGGTCGGGGAGCCAGTCGGTCGCGGAGACCCGGACGAAGACCGGCTTGCCGTCCGGCCAGACGTCCCGGACCGCCGCCGTTACCTCCCGCGTCAGTCGCGTTCGGTTCCGGAAGCTTCCGCCGTACTCGTCATCCCGATCGTTTGCGACGGGGGAGAGGAACTCGTGAAGCAGGTAACCGTGGGCGGCGTGGACCTCCGCGATCTCGAAGCCGGCGTCGAGCGCACGTTCGGCCGCGGCGACGAACGCGTCGATCACGTCCGTGACGGCGTCGTGATCCATCGTCCGCGTACGCGGCGGCTCGGCGTCCGGATAGGGATACGGCCCGCTTGGGGCGATCGTCTCCCAGCCGCCCTCCTCGGGCCCGAGCGGGTCGTGTCCCTCCCAGGGTCGTGTGGTCGAACCCTTCCGGCCGGCGTGTGCGAGCTGGATCCCGGGCGTCGCCCCCTGCGACCGGATGAACGAGGTGATCGGCTCGAGCGCCTCTGCGTGGTCGTCCGACCAGATTCCCAGATCCTGCGGGGAGATCCGCCCCCGTGGTTCGATGGCGGTCGCCTCAGTCATCACGATCCCGGCACCGCCGACCGCGCGGGATCCCAAGTGGACCCGATGCCACTCCGTCGGAAACCCGTTTTCGGCGGAATACTGGCACATCGGTGACACCATCACGCGGTTCCGTATCTCGGTATCCCGGAGCGTGACCGGGGAGAACAACGACGGCATATCGGACCAACGGTTCCGGAACGGTAAGTCGCACCGATCGCCGACGAGGGCAGCGCCGAAGATCGGTGACGTTCCTGATCACCTACCTATTTAGGCCGGCCAAAACCGTTATGTGTTCGAGCGAAATACGGACCGATAATGCCCCACGGGAACGGGACCGACAGCGATCGACCGACGCCGGCCGACGGACCCGTCGTCGGTGACGGCGATCGACGAAACGACCACGATCCGGCTGAAACGTTTTCACGCCCGGCAGTCACGGTCTCTCGCACCTCGCCGGGGAAACGTGTCTTCTCCGAAGCTGATAATACCGACGGCTGGATCGCGACCGATCTCGCCGTCGAACCCGAACGGTAGCGATCGACGGCGTCGACGGGAGTCGACCGCGACCACACGTGGCACTCATCGGTTCGTGGGTGGTCAGTCAGTTCGTGGTGGCCAGTCGGTTCGTGGGTGACCAACCGCGGCGACGCGCGAAGGGAAACGACTTAATGGACTACGCGCGCAGTTTCGGTATATGAGCAACGGCGAGGACGACGCGGACGACGCCCCCGAGGAGGCGTCAACGGAACAGGACGCGGCGGCACCCGAGCTCCCCGAGGACGTCACCGAGGAGAGCCTGACCGAGTATCTCGACGAGATCGAGACGCTATTGGCGGACGCCGAGACCGAGGCGGATCTCGACGACGTCGAGGCGCTTCTCGATGACGCCGAATCGTCGCTCACCGACGCCGACCTGGGGGACGCGGAGACCGAGGACGAGGACGAAGATGCCGCGGATCCCCAGGAGGCGCTCGAGTCCCGGATCGACGACCTCCGTGCCGACCTCGAGGACGCTCGTGGTCCCTACGCCGGAGACGTCGTCGCGTCCATCGAAACGTCGATCGAGACGATCGAGGACACGGAATGGACCGACGCCGGCACCGTCGATGTCGAGGCCGCGATCGAGTCGTTCGCTGCCGACGTCGCAGACGAGATCGACGTCGACGTCGAGCCCGAAACGGACGACGTCGAGGCGCTCGTATTGACCCTCGAGTCCATCGCCGAGGCGGTCGCGGACGCCGACCTCGATGCGGACGCGGACGCCGACACGATCGACGCGCTCGTGGAGAGCGTCGAGACGCTATCGGACGACCTGGAGGCCGCCGAGGAGTGGGACGACCTGAAGACGAACGAACAGCTGCAAGCGCAGGGCTTCTACGACGTGCTCGGCCACTACAAGGACTACCCGGTCGAGTGGTCCGCGCTGAAGGTCCACGAACAGGAGGGCAACGTCGAGATGATCCTCCTCGCGCTCGACGCCTTCCAGTCGGAGTTCATGGAACGACACTGTCTCGAGGCCCTCGAACGGATGGGCAAACGCGCGGCGACCGACGACGCGGTCGACCGGATGCTCCAGCGGGCCGGCAAACGCGAGAAGCCGGCGATCCGGATCCTCGGCAAGATGGCGGCCGAGGCGGCCACCGAGACCTTGGTCGAGTACGTCGACGAGGACTCGGACCCGCAGCTCCAGAAGGTGACGTTCAAGGCGCTCGGCGAGATCGGCGCGACCGAGGCCGTGCAGCCGCTCGCGAACAAACTCGAGATGGAGAACGACCAGGTTCGCCCGTATGCGGCCCGCGCGCTCGGTCTCCTCGGCGATGCACGCGCGATCGAACCACTGGCGGAGACCCTCGAGTCCGACGACTCAGACGACGTCCGCGCCGCGGCCGCCTGGGCACTGCGCCAGATCGGGACGACGGACGCCCTCGAGGCGGTCGCCGAGTACACCGACGAACGCGTCTTCATCGTTCAAACCGAGGCCGAGAAGGCCGAAACGGCCCTCGAGACCGCTGCAACGCCCACGTAAGTCGTTTCGGTATTCGACCCCGTTTCTTCTCCGGAGTTTTATAAGCGAACACGCGCCAGACGTCCCGTGCGTTCGATCGATGCCACATCGACTGGCCCGCGGTGGTGCCGTCTCCTCCTCGTCGTCGCACTCCTGCTTGGAGCGGCGATCGGTGGCGTGAGCGTCCCGACGGTCGCCGACGGCGCGTCAGCATCGACGACGCCGGCGCCGAGCGAGACCGTGGACGGGGAAACGGCGACCGTCAGGGGTGAAAAGACGGCGACCGCCAGGAATGGACGGACGACGACCGCCAGGAATGGACGGACGGCGAGCGCCACGGATCGGGAGAACGCCTCGGTCGCCTCCGGTGGGGTCATCGTGGAACTGTATCCGAACCCGATCGCGGCGGGTAACGAGGGCGAATACCTGATCGTTGACCTGCCGGTCGCCGGGAACTGGACCCTCTCGGACGGCTACTACGACACGCGGCTCCCGTCGAACGTCTCCGGTCGGGTCGCCCTGAGTACGGCACCGGATGCCGCAGGCGTCCACGTCGACGTTCCCGTTCACCGGTTGCCCGGGTATTTTCCGTTGTCGGCATCCGGCGACCGGATCGTCCTCGCCTATGACGGCGAGCCGGTCGACGTCGTCGCCTACGAACGGGCTCGGGAGGCCGAAGTCTGGAACCGGTCGTGGGAGGGACTCCGCGGCGACGGGTGGCGCCCGTACGGGTACCGACCGCACGGCTCCGACAGCATCGATCCGTCCGACGACCCGGCGAACCGCTCCGCGACGGTGGAGGCGTTCGTCCTTCCGGACGCGAGCGACGCGCCGTTATCGGCGATCGAGGGGGCCGAAGATCGGCTGTTTCTCGCCGGCTACACGTTCTCGTCGACGCGGATCGCCGACGAGCTGATCGCGGCGCACCGACGCGGCGTGACGGTTCGGGTTCTCGTCGAGGGCGATCCGGTCGGCGGGTTCTCCGCGGAGACCGCGCGAACGCTGGATCGCCTCGCCGCGGCCGGGATCGAACCACGCGTCCTGGCTGGACCGCGATCCCGGTTCGCCTACCACCACCCGAAGTACGCTGTCGTCGACGGTCGAGCGGTCGTTCTCACTGAGAACTGGAAGCCCTCCGGAACCGGTGGCGCGGGGAACCGCGGCTGGGGCGTCACCGTGTTCGACCGCGGGTTTGCCGACGAGCTTGCGTCGGTGTTCGACCGGGATGCGACCGCGGTCGACGCGGTGCCGTGGCGACGGGCCCGCGAAACCGTGACCGTCCACGAGGGCGGGCGAGCCAACGGGACTTATCCGTCGCGGTTCGAACCCCACCGGACCACCGCCTCGAACGTGGAGCTGCTGCTCGCCCCTGAGAACGCGGCCGACGGGATCGTCGAGCGGATCGACGCCGCCGACGAGCGCGTGCTCGTGACCGTCCCCCGAAGCGACGGCCCCGAGTGGCGGCTGTTGAACGCCGTCATTCGGGCGGCCGAGCGGGGCGTCGACAGTCGTCTCCTCCTCTCGAACGCGTGGTACGACGCGGAGCAGAACGAGGCGCTCGCAGCGCGGCTGAACGCCCGAGCCGCCGCCGACTCGATCCCGCTGTCGGTTGCGGTGACCGAGCCTCGGAGTCGGTACGCGAAGATCCACGCCAAAGGTCTCGTCGCCGACGACACCGTCGTCGTCGGGAGCCTCAACTGGAACCCGTCAGCCGCGACCCGGAACCGCGAGGTACTGGTCGCGTTCGAGAGCGCCACGGCCGCGGACTACTTCCACACGGTGTTCGTCGCCGACTGGCGCGGCGGCAGCGTCCGGTTCCCGATCGGAATCACGGGGGGACTCGTGACCGTCGGCGGCGCGGCGCTGGTGCTGGTCCGTCGGCGGGTGAGATTCACCTGAGGCTGGTGGTGAAGCCGGTACGGATCGTCTGCTTAAAACCGTGCAGGTGTTGCGGAATCCGAACAGCAACCCGTTACGCGTCGTCGACGGCGGGGTACCGACCTACTCCTCGAGGACGGTCGCCGAGGAGAGCGCCTCGTCGATCTCGGCGTCGGCCATCTTCTCGACGAGCGACTCGATGACCTCCTCCCGCCGTCCCTTCACGAACTTGATGGAGCCGACGACGAGGTGACCGCCGCCCGAGACGCCGGCCTCCGGAAGCTCATCGTTCAGTTCGGTGACCATCCGCGGGATGTCGAGTCTGACGCCGTCCGAGCGCAGGACGGCGAAGTCCGGACCGTAGCCGATCGTTATCACCGGATCGCCGGTCTCCTGAACCCGGGTGTCGTGGAGTTCGCCGGTGGTCTTCCCCGGCGCGGGGTAGGTGAACCGGTGGGCGTACTCGTCGAGGTCGACGCGGTAGAGGTGTGCTTCGGAGGCGAGCCGCTCGTGTTCGACGTGGCCATCGAGCGCCGAGAGCTGCCGGTCGACGTCGCGTTCGGCGCGTTCCGAGAGGAACTCCACGAGACGCTCGTGTCTATCAGCGTCCTCACAGCCGACGTTTAGGACGTCGTTGACGAGCGTTTTGCCCTCCGAATAGCGGAGCCAGTGGGCGGCGTAATCGAGCGCCTCGCCGATGTCGAGGACGTCGTCGCGGTCGTAGCCGGCCGCGTCAGCCAGCTCGAGGTAGTCGCTCATCGTCTCGGCCTTCGACCGATCGGAGAGGCCCGCGACCGCCGGAACGTGGTTCAACTCGCCGTCGATCGTGGGATCGATCAGTCGGGCGAGCTCGACACACATCATCCCGGTGGTGATCCGGTAATCCTCGTCGTAGAGGTACGGGTTGACGTGGGCGTCCAACAGCGGCTCGACCGCCTCCGGGTCCGGATGGTGGTGGTCGACGGCCGCGATCGGGATGTCGTAGTGGGCAAGGTTCTCGTAGGCTGGGACGTCCTCCTCGGTCGACCCGTTGTCGAGCATCAGCAGGAACGGGAGCTTCTGGCCGTGGCGCGCCTGGCCGTCCAGCGCGAAGTTGAGGTCACGGGTGACGTCCTCCATCTCGTAGTAGGGCGCCTTGCTGGGCAGCCGCTTGAACAGATGTCGCGGCGCGTCCAGGTCCTCGTGGACCGTCTGCACGAAGTTTTCGAGCGCGTGTTGGACCGGGATCGCCGCACACATTCCGTCGCCGTCGGCGTGGTGACGGACCCGGATCGGTCGT
The DNA here is from genome assembly GCF_029889855.1 of Halopenitus sp. POP-27. NCBI lineage: Archaea > Methanobacteriati > Methanobacteriota > Halobacteria > Halobacteriales > Haloferacaceae > Halopenitus > Halopenitus sp. POP-27. Next base: position 106,621 of record NZ_JARANU010000005.1, read on the forward strand.
CCCTCAAGAACGGTCCGCCGCAACAGCCGGGCGAGGTCGCGGAGGTCCTCCCGGATCGGGGCGAACGCGTCCCACTCCACGAGCGGGTCGACGTCGCGGGGCTCGGCCCGCTCCTCGATCGCCGACTCCAGCCGCGCTCGAGCCTCGCCATCTCGATCGCCGGAGATCGGCGTCATCGACTCGACCTCGATCTGGAGGGCGTCCTCCCGGATCTCGACGTCACCGCCGACCCGGACGAGGTCGCCGACGGAGATCTCGGGGTACGCCCGAACGCCCGCCTCCTCGAAGGCGGCACAGGAGACGATCCCGGAGGCGTCGGAGACGGCGAAGATCGTCGGCCCACCGGTCTGTTTGGCCTGCACGACCTCGCCCTCGATCGTGACGTTCGTCGCCGGTTCGAGGCCGCGAACGCGCGTGATGGCTGGTTCGTGCTCGATTATCTCGGTTCGGTAGTCGGTCAGCGACACGTCGTCGAAGGCGATGTCGCCGTTCTCCCGTATCTCCTCGAGCTCGACGACGAATCGATCACCGACATCGTAGTCGTTCTCAAGGTTCGATTCGTGAACGAGTCCGGAGACCGCATCCGAAACGTCGACGAAGACGCCGTACTCCACGACACCGTTGACTTCGGCGTGGTAGTAGGCGTCCGTCTCGACGTCGACGCGTGTGCAGTCCGGTGCGAGGTCGTAGACGACCGGCCGGTCGTCCTCGGGGCTTGCGCCGGGATCGGCGGGAACGTCCTCCTCGGCGCTCGCGTCGGACGCGGTTCCCACATCGGTATCGTCGGTCGGCTCGGCGTCGTCGACGTACTCGAACGCATCGGTCCCCTCGGCGTGTTCGGCCTCGGGTTCGGGACTCGAATCGTCCCGCGTGCCGGAATCCCCGGCGGTCTGGTCGGTCATACCGATCGATTGCGGACGGGCCGGTGTTAAGGTTGCTATCTTCGGTTTCGCGTGTGAGTGTCGGTGTGCGGCGGGCGATGACTCCGGAATCCCTTTGAAGCGACGGCTCGGAGGTCGGCGTATGCGCCTGTTCCGGTCGGACGAACTTCTCGGGATCGCCCGGGAGACGATGGAGTTCATCCTCGAGGCGTGCGAGGACACGCACCCGAACGAGTATATGGGGTTCCTCCGCGCGGAGGACGCACGCAAGCTCGACCTGGATACGGACCGATCCGGACAGGTTATCACGGACGTCCTCGTGATTCCGGGGACGGAGTCGAACCCGGTCAGCGCGACCGTGCGAACGAACATGAAGCCGAACGACGTCCAATCGGTCGGATCGGTTCACTCCCACCCGAACGGAGCGCTCCGTCCGAGCGCGGCCGATCTGGCGACGTTCGGACAGGGACAGGTCCACATCATCGTCGGCGCACCCTACGAGTGGGGCGACTGGCGGGTCTTCGACAACGAGGGCGATCCGACGACGATAGACGTCCTCGACGTCGATCTACCGGAGTCACACTTCTTCGACTTCACGCAGGCGGACATCGATCGGGAACTGGAGGCGGAAGGCGTCGACGTCGACACGGCGACGGACGTCGAGAACGGGGAGACGCACCGCTCCGACCGCGATGACGACGCAAACGACGGGGACGACGCCGGCGGGTGGTTGCGGTGACCCGCGTCCTCGCACAGGGAACCTTCGATCTCCTGCATCCTGGACACGTTCACTACCTCGAGGACGCCGCGACCTACGGCGAGGAACTGCACGTCATCGTGGCTCGGGCGGCGAACGTGACCCACAAGCGTCCGCCGATCCTTTCGGACGAACAGCGACGGGAGATGGTCGACGCCCTTGCCGCGGTCGACACGGCCCATCTCGGCCACGAATCCGACATCTTCGTCCCCGTCGAACGGCTCGATCCGGACGTCATCGTCCTCGGATATGACCAACACCACGACCCGGAGGCGCTTGCCGAACAGCTCGCGAGTCGGGGTATCGACTGCCGCGTCGAGCGAGCGAGTCCCCGGGAGCAACAATACGCGGACGAGGTCCTCTCCACGGGCGCCATCATCGACCGCATTCTCGCCGAACGCGGCGGCGACGCCGATCGGTAGGGCGTTCCGGGGACGATCGATCGGGGCGATCGATCCGTGGTTCTCATCGGCCGGATCGACAGACTTGACGGATCGACAGACTTGACGGATCGGCCGAGGAGACGTTCGCCAAAACGCGGGAGATATATGTGGTCGACCCGAAGCCAGGATCAGTGAGCGTACCCGACCGCGTCCCTGCGCTGCTCTCGGCCGCGACGATCGGGATCTATCTCCTGTTGGTCGTCGGCGCGACGACGGCCCTCTCGGATGCGACCACCGCCTGTACCGCCTGGCCGGCCTGTGGAACCGGATACACGACGCCGACGGACCCGATCGGGTGGATCGCGATCGGGCATCGCGTGGCCGCGATCGTCGTCGGCCTCCTCGTGGTCGCTGCGGCGGTGGCGGTCTTTCGCGACCGCGCCGCGACCCGGGTTAAAGCCGCGACGGCGCTCGTCCTTCTCGCGTACCCGATACAGGCGGGGTTCGGTGCCTACATCGCGACCACGGACATCACGCGATCCGTCTCGGTGCTACATCTGGTGACGGGGATCGCCATCTTTGCCACGTCGCTTGCGGCGTTGACGTGGTGGCTCGAGGCCGAAACCGGGGATCCCGACGAGGACCCGACGCCTCCCGGATCCGTCCACGACGATCCCGTCGCTGAGCCCGGTTCGACCGGCGACGCCAACCCGACCGTATCCCTCGACCCCGACATCGACGACGCCTCCGCCTCCGAATCCCCGTCCATCCCGGCCGGTGGCTGGCCGCGACGGGTGGCGACCGCACGGGCGTATTTCCGGCTGATGAAACCACGGTTGATGTGGCTGCTGTGTCTCGTCGCCGCGGCGGCGATGGCGCTCGCCAGCGGAATGGTCGACGGAGCGGCGTTCACGCCGCGAACCATCGCCTTCACCCTGGTCGGCGGATCGCTGGCGATCGGCGCCTCGGGAACGTTCAATCACGTCTTCGAACGTGACGTCGACAAGCGGATGCAGCGAACCGCCGATCGTCCGCTCGCGCTCGATCTGATCCCGGTCAGCCACGCGATCGCCTTCGGCCTGTCGCTGACGGCGATTTCGGTGGGATTGTTCTGGCTGGTGAATCCGCTTGCGGCCGCGCTCGGCGCCACCGCGATCGCGTTCTACAGTATCGTCTACACGCTGGTTTTGAAGCCGAACACCGTCCAGAACACCGTTCTCGGTGGGGCAGCAGGATCGCTGCCGGCACTGATCGGCTGGGCAGCCGTCACCGGCGAGATCGGCGGTGGCGGACTGCTGTTGGCCGCGCTCATCTTCCTGTGGACGCCGGCGCATTTCTACAACCTCGCGTTGGCGTACCGCGACGACTACGAGCGCGGCGGCTTCCCGATGATGCCGGTCGTCCGCGGCGGGACGACGACACGTCGACACATCCTGTGGTACCTGGGTGCGACGCTCGTGGCCGCGGCGGTTCTCGCCGCGACCGCCGACGCGCTGGGGGTCGTCTACCTCGTGGTCGGCGTCGCGCTCGGCGCAGTCTTTCTGTGGGCCGTCGTCAGGCTTCATTACGAACAGACGGAAACGGCGGCGTTCCGCGCGTTCCACGCGTCGAACGCGTATCTCGGGCTCGTGTTGCTGGCCGTCGTCTTCGACTCGCTCGTCGTGTAGCCTCGACGTATTCGCCCCGCATCGGAGCCGCGTCCTCCATCGTGACGTCCATCCCGATGCGGGAAAGCGAATCCCTTAGGCGGACTCGACTCCGACCGACGGGTATGAGAACCGATTCCGACGCCGACGGGAGCGGTGGCGGGACGACTGCCGATGCGGGCGGCGGAACCAACGACGGCGGACGGGCCGACGACGGCGAGCCGGTCTTGCACGCCGCCGACGTGCACAAGTCCTACGGCGACGTGACGGCACTTTCTGGGGCCGACCTCGCGGTCGGTCGCGGCGAGGTGTTCGGGCTCATCGGTCCGAACGGCGCCGGCAAGACCACGCTCGTCAGGGCGCTCACCGGGACGACGTCGGTCGACGGGACCGTGCGCGTCCTGGGGGCCCAACCGGCGGCGGTCGATCCGGAACGGATCGGCCTGCTTCCGCAGTCGTTCGATCCACCCGGGCGGCTCACGGCCCGTGAACTGGTGTCGTACTATGCCGGACTGTACACGGATGCCCGCGACGTCGATGCCGTCCTGGCCGACGTGGGGCTGGAGTCGGACGCGGACGCCTGGTATGAAACGCTCTCGGGGGGACAGCGACGGCGCGCGTGTGTGGCGACCGCGCTCGTCAACGACCCGGACGTGCTCTTTCTGGACGAGCCCACGACCGGCATCGATCCGGCCGGTCGCCGGGACATCCACCGCGTGATCCGGGCGGCCGCCGCGGCCGGAACGACGGTCTTCCTGACGAGCCACGCGATGGGCGAGGTCGAGCAACTCGCCGATCGCGTCGGATTGATGCGTGAGGGGACGATCGTCGCCGTCGGCTCGCCGGCGTCGCTGATCGCGGAGTACGGCGGGCACCCCACGCTCTCGGTCACGCTTGAGATTCCGGAGACGGACGAACCCACCGACGCTGTGACCGCTCGCGAAGCCGGCGTCGCCGCGATCCGAACGAACACCCACTTCGAGATCCGGGAGCGGGGGGCACACGCCGACTCGGTTGCCGACCCGACTGCCGGTCAGACAGCCGATGGGACCCACGGGACGGCGATCGAGGTGGACGACGTTCCGCTCGAGGGGATCAACGACGTGCTCGACGCGCTGACCGCTGCGGAGATAGACATCGAGTCGGTGTCCTGGAGCGAGCCGTCGCTCGAGGACGTCTACCTCGAACTCACGGGTGAAGCCTATCGCCCCACCGGAACCGGGGAGTCTGTCGACACCGCCGACTCGACCGCCGGATCGGGGCCGTCCTCGTCGCGTGCCGCGACCGATGGAGGAAGTCGATGAGCCGCCTGCGTCGGATTCGGTCGGAGACGATCGCGGCGGCCCGGTCGTTCCTGCGGCGGCGAACGGCGGTCTTCTTCACGTTCTTCTTCCCGGTGATCCTCGTGGTGATCTTCGGGGCGCTGGTCCGGACACAGCCGACCGGCGGCGGCCTGTTCGCCGAGCCGGCCGGCTACTACCTCCCCGGCTACATCGGCGTCGTCGTCCTCTTTACCCCCCTCTCGCGGGTCGGCTCCGAGATCGCCCGCCATCGTGACGGGAACCGGTTCGAAAAACTGGCGACCACGCCGCTGACCCGAGTCGAGTGGTTGCTCGCACACACGCTCGTGAACGTCGCGATCATCGGCGTTGCAAGTCTGCTCGTCTTCGGACTCGTGTTGCTCGTGACGGACGCCGCCGTTCGCATCACTCCCGCGTTGGCGGCCGTTGCCGCGTTCGTCGCCGTCGGCGTGGCGGCGTTCTGTGGCGTGGGCGCGGTCCTCGGATCGGTGGCCGACACGCAGGACGGGGTGATCGCCGCCAGCAACACGATCGCCCTCCCGCTTCTCTTCCTGTCTGAAACCTTCGTCCCGCCGTCGCTGCTCCCGGGGTGGTTTCTGCCGGCCGTCGCGGTCTCGCCGTTGACCTACTTCGCGCGCGGCGTGCGAGCGATCACCTACGACGGCGGGCCGTGGGCCGGGGATCTGGCCGTGCTCGCGGCGATCGCCGTTCTCACGCTCGCCGTCGGGGCGCGATTGCTCCCGCGCGCCGAGTGAGGGGTGCGGTCACCGGTCGGCGTCGGGATCCGGTTACCGGTCGGCGTCGGGACCCGACTCATCAGCCGCCGACTGGCGGTCGTCGGTGATCCAGCGGAACCCGCCATCGTCCGCCGATCGATCGACGTCCGATGTGCCCGTCCCATCCGCAGTCGGCGGGGAGTCGTGATCGGTCGCCGTGGGGGCGCGTGTTGCGGACGGACCCCCGCGATCTCGGCGGTCAGCCAGTGCCGTCCGGAGCCGGTCGGAAAGCTCGACTCGAAGTCGCTCGGCGGCGTCGGCATCGATGTCCAACGCGGCGGCATCGCGCCCGATGAATCCGCTGGACCCGGCAGTATCGGCGACGACCGTCGCGATCCGCCATCGGCGCTGGAACACGGTTCGCGCGTCGATCACGGTCTGAATCCGGTAGTAGGGAACCACACGCGTCTTCCGCTTCCAGAACCCGACACGCGTGAGAAGGTGGTTCTCGCCGAGCCAGTAGCCGCGGTGAACCCACTTGTAGTGGGCCGCGATCACGGCAACGGGAACGAGCGCCGCCGTGACGTACCACGGTATCGTGGCGGCAACGAACCGATCGGCGCCGAACGCGATCGCGGTGAGGGCCACGGCGATCGCAACGTATCGGATCGCGTATCGAACGCGAACACGCGCAGGCGGTCGCCGGAAGTCGGGGTCGTCGAACGCCTCGATCTCACGCGCCAGCTCGCGAACCCGATCGCGGCGAGCAAGCGGAACGGCCGCTTGGCTGCCGTACGTGCCGCCCTGTCCGGGGGCATAGCCCGCCGTTTCGATCGTCAGCGTCGCGTATCCAGCCAACCGCTTTGCCGGGTTGTCGGTGATCGTCAGACTCTGCACCTTGTCGGTCGGGATCGACCCCGAGTACCGTTTGAACAACCCCCGCTCGTACCGAAGGTCGTCACCCGTGCGGGTCAACCGGAACCCGTAGTAGTTGGTGATGGCGACCGCGGCACCGATGATCCAGGAGGCCACGAGCAACAGCCCGAGGGCGATGATCCCGGTGATCGTGACGACGAGCGCGGTCGTGGTCGGCAGGAACCCGGAGAGTGCGGGGACCGACCCGGAGCCGACGAACGCCAGGAGACCGATCAGTCGTGGGTCGAACGAGAGCGCACCGACGAGGGCCAACTCCGCCGGCGAGAGGGTGAACAGTTCGGTTTCCGAGTCCTCGGTCGGCACGGAAGGTTCCAAGCGATCGGCGGAATCCGGATCGCTGGCCCGCCGGTCGGCTCCCTGCGCCGCCGACCGGTCGTCAGCTCGTGTCGCCTTTCGTCGCCGGATCTCCCGCTGGAGATCGGTCGCCCGCGAGGCGGCCACGTATCGGATCGCGCCCTCGGTGGAAGACCCACCGGCGGTTTCGAGATCGACGGCGGCGATGCCGAGGAGACGCTGGAGGACGTTTCTGGAGACGTCGACGTTCTGGATCCGTCCGTACGGGATCTCCCGATCACGCCGGGAGATCACGCCGGACGCGATGTCGAACGTGTCGGGAGTGCACTCGTACTCGAACCGCCGGTAATAGGCGGTCTCGTAGGCGAGCGCGGCTGCCGCGACCAGCACGCCGATGCCGATCGTGACGAGACCATCGACCATCCCGGACGTGCCGAGGAAAAACAGCGCGACGAGGACCGTCGACGCCTTCTGAAGGGCGCGGTACGGGATCGAGAGCGGGGACAGTTTCACACCGCGTCCTCCCCCTCGGCACGGATCGCGAGCCGTTTGAGCGTCTCACGGAGGTCGTCGGCGTCCTCGGGGGTCAACCCCGGTATCCGGACGTCGGCGCCGCGCGATCCGGCCGTATACACCACGCAGGACGCCAAGCCGGTGGCTCGTTCGACCGGGCCGCGGCGGGAGTCGACGTGTTGGATCCGGACGAGCGGCACCACCGTTCGAACGCGGGTGATGACCCCGCGATCGAGGTACAGCGCGTCCTCACGGATCGCGTACGACCAGCGCCGATATCGGACGAGGGCATATGGAACCGACACGGCCACAGCAAGGACGCCGACGACGGCTGGGGTCCACCACGGCGTCTCGAGGAACCGGCCGATGACGGCGGCGAATCCCGCGAGAAGGGCGGACATCAGGATCGATCGGACGATCCACACGACGCGGATCCGGCCGTCGAGTCGACGGGTGACGGTCGCCGGATCCGGGGGTGGCGACTCGGCCGCGGAGTCGGAGGTGGGGTCGGCAGCCATACCCCCGGCTTGTTCGGCGTCGGGTATAAGTCTCGGGAGGCGGCGATCGCCCCGTTCGCACCGAACCGGCGACGACGCTCGACCGAGGTGACTGCTGAACCGTTGGCTGGCAATAATTGTCACAACCAAAGGCACCCGAAACTGATTTCGGGGGGGATGCTGCACTCGGGATATGGGCAACGACGATCCGTTCGAGAACATGCTCGCCCAGATGGACCGCGCCGAGACGTACGCCGACGTCGACCACGGCGTGTTCGAGCGGCTCAAATACCCCGAGCGGACGCTCAAGGTGACGCTCCCGGTCGAGCTCGAATCGGGTGGCGTGGAAGTGTTCGAGGGGTATCGGTGCCAGTTCGACAGCGCCCGCGGTCCGTTCAAGGGCGGCGTTCGCTACCACCCAAGCGTCACCCAGCGGGAGGTCGAAGCCCTCGCGGGATGGATGACCTGGAAGTGCGCCCTGGTTGATCTCCCATACGGGGGCGCCAAGGGTGGGGTCATCTGTGAGCCCAAGGACCTCACCGACAACGACCTCGAACGGCTCACCCGGCGGTACACCGAGGGGATCCGTCGGTTGATCGGCCCCGAGACCGACGTGCCGGCGCCGGACATGAACACGAACCCGCAGACGATGGCCTGGATGATGGACACCTACTCGATGTACGAGGGATACACGGTCCCGAAGGTCGTCACGGGCAAACCGCTCGAGATCGGCGGGACGCCCGGGCGCGTGGCCGCGACCGGGCGTGGCGTCTCCATCATCACTGAGCGCCTCTTCGAGTATCTGGAGAACGACCTCGGCGACGCGACGGTCGCGGTCCAGGGGTTCGGCAACGTGGGGTCACACGCCGCGCGGCTGCTCGATGACGCCGGCGCGCGGATCGTGGCGACCTCGGACGTGACCGGTGCGGCCTACGACCCGGACGGGCTCGACGTCCCGACGCTCGGCGCGCACGTCGACGCCGGCGGGCTGATCGAGGAGTACACCGCCGGCGATCTCAAGGTCGCGGACCGCACGCAGTGGGACGAGCCCGAGCAGATCTCCAACGCCGACCTGCTCGAGCTCGACGTCGACGTGCTCATCCCGGCGGCCGTCGAGGGCGTCATCACCGCCGAGAACGCCGACCGGGTCCGGGCGAACGCGATCGTCGAGGCCGCCAACGGACCGACCACGGTCGCGGCCGATGAGGTGCTCTCCGAGCGCGACGTGCAGATCGTGCCGGACATCCTCGCGAACGCCGGCGGCGTCATCGTTTCTTACCTCGAGTGGGTGCAGAACTCCCAGGAGTTCTCCTGGCCCCTCGAGACGGTCAACGCCGAACTCGAGCGGCGGATCGGTTCGGCCTTCGACGAGACCATCGAACGATACGACCAGGGCGACGTTCCGGATCTCCGGACCGCAGCGTACACGATCGCGCTCGAGCGGATCGGGCGTGCCCACGAGTACCGCGGCCTGTTCCCCTAAGCCACTGGGGCGTGTCTCCCGTCCCCGGAACCGGCGTCGCCGCCGGGGTCTCACACCCGCCGGATCCGGTCGGCGGTGACCGAAAGCGATCGGCAGTAGTGAACCAGGGGATCTCCTTCGGGATGGTCGTACCCGTTCGCTTTGAACAGCGTGTTGGCCCGAATCTCGGCGCTCGCCTCCCGCAGGGGCCAGGGCTCGTGGTCGATCTCCCCGCAGTAGAGCCCGCTCGGAAGTAGCGCTGCGTCCCCCGCCGTGGCGTAAAACCGGTAGTTCTCAGTGAGAAACGCTGCACGCGTTCCGGGGTCGGCCGTGGTCGAGCTGCTGGCTTTGGGGCTGGTCGGGCCGCTGGCTTTGGGGCTGGTCGGGCCGCCGGTTTTGGGGCTGGTCGGACGAACGGTCGCGTCGAAGTCGGCCAGGTCCGCGCCGCCGTGCGTGCGCCGACTCCGAACGTGAACCGCCGTGATCGGTGGCTCTCCGGCCCCCGACTCGTTCTCGGTCGTCGTGGGTGCGGCCGGCGTCGTCTCGACGGCTGGATCCGTACCCGTATTCGGCCTCGTGCCCGTTCGGGTCGCGGTGGCGTACTCGCGTCTGACCGACGCGTCGGCCCGATAGTACGGCAGCGCGAACAGCGTCCGTGCGATCGCGACACCGATCGGATCGTCGGCGTCCAGCGAGTGGAAGTAGACGCCCGGTCCGGCGGGACCGTCGACGTAGGTTCGAAGGTTGAGTTCGACGAACGAAAGCCCGATCGGGAGTCCCCGTATCCGGATGTCGCGCATCACGAAGGGAACGACGCCGAGGTAGGCGTCCCCGTCGACGGTCGCGACTTCGAGCCGGTCCGGTAGTCGATCCGCCACGGTGGCGGGATCGACGGGCCAATGGAGAAACCCGACGTCTTCCCAGGTCATCTCGATCGGATCGCGGCCGAACATACTGGGAGATGGGGACGGCCGACTCAAAGGTGTGACTCCAGCGCAAGCGTGATCCCAGCGTACTGTCGATCGCAATATCGCGGCTCCGAGTACGACGTCGACCGCCTCAGGCCGTCGAGACGAGGTAGACGCCCCCGATTGCGAAGGCGATCCCGACGGCTTTCTGTAGCGTCAGCGACTCGCCGAGCGCGGCGATTCCGATGACGGAGCTGAACACGAGGAAGGTCGCGAAGATGGGCGTGACGACGCTCACGGGACCGAGCGCAAGCGCTCGGTAGTACGAGAGGATCCCCACCGCGAGGAAACAGCCCGCACCGAGGACGTAGACGACCTTCGGGCTCCCGAGATGGCCCGCGAGGTCCTGTCCGCTGAACAGGACGACGGCGACCGCGGCGACGACGAGGATGAGGTTCGAGATCGCGGCGGCGACGTCGCTCGGGATCGCGTTCGACCCGGACGTCGCGATCCGCATCAGGGGGGCGACGAGCGCGTAGGCCGCGACGGCCAACAGCGAGTATGGGACGTACGGTTGCATCGTCCGAACCCTGTGTCGGTGTCGGCTTGTCGGTTCCGATCGGTGACCGTCTTTCCGGAACCGGACGAACCGATAGCGGGCGTGCATCGGAGAGAGACACCCGATCCGAATCGGCGATCCGGGGCGCCTACGCCGGGAAAGCGGGTGTTTTTTTAGGTCGGTTTGGTAAGCCTTAGCCGACTATGAGTACGAACCATATATCCGTCCCCGAGGACGGAACACGGATCACGCTCGTCGACGAGGAAACCGGCGAGCTGAACGTTCCCGACACGCCGATCATTCCGATCATCTACGGCGACGGGATCGGTACCGACGTCGGTCCGGCCGCCCAGACGGTGCTCGACGCCGCCGCTGAGGCGACCGACCGATCGATCGCCTGGATGCGCGTGTATGCGGGTGAGTCCGCCCGCGAAAAGTACGATGAAAACCTCCCACAGGAGACCGTCGACGCGATCCGCGAACACCGCGTCGCCATCAAGGGCCCGCTCACGACGCCGGTCGGGGCCGGGTTCCGGAGCCTCAACGTCGCGCTGCGCAAGAAGCTCGACCTCTTCGCCAACGTCCGTCCGACCTATCACCTCGAGGGCGTCCCATCGCCGGTCAAAGATCCCGGGCAGATGGACATGGTCACCTTCCGGGAGAACACGGAGGACGTCTACGCGGGCATCGAGTGGGAGGCCGGCACCGACGAGTCCGAGCAGGTCCGGACGTACCTCGAGGACGAGATGGACGTCCCGGACGTCATCCACGACGGTCCCGTCGGCATCGGCGTCAAACCCATCTCCGAGTTCGGCTCCAAACGGCTCATCCGCGAGGCGATCGACTACGCGGTCGCCAACGAGCGCGATTCGGTCACCCTCGTCCACAAGGGCAACATCATGAAGTTCACCGAGGGCGCCTTCCGGGACTGGGGCTACGAGGTCGCCGAAGAGGAGTACGGCGAGAACGTCATCACCGAGGACCAGCTGTGGGACGAATACGACGGCGAGCAGCCGGCGGGCACGGTCGTCGTCAATGACCGCATCGCCGACAATATGCTCCAGCAGATCCTCACCCGGACGGACGAATACTCGGTCATCGCGACGATGAACCTTAACGGTGACTACATGTCCGATGCCGCCGGCGCCCAGATCGGCGGACTCGGCATCGCGCCGGGGATCAACCGTGGCCACGGCCGCTGTCTGGCCGAGCCGGTCCACGGGTCGGCGCCGAAATACGCCGGCGAGGACAAGGTCAATCCGACCGCGATGATCCTCTCGGGCCGTGAGATGCTCGAGTACCTCGGCTGGAACGACGCGGCCGACCTCGTCCGCGACGCCGTCGAGGAGACTATCTCCGCCGGTACGGTTACTTACGACCTGCATCGACAGATCGAGGGCGGGGAGAAGCTCTCCACCAGCGAGTTCGCCGACACGGTCGTCGAGAACATCCACGATCTGGCCTAACCGGCCACCACCGACGGCGGAACTACAGACGACACCGCATTTTTCGAAACGAGCGCCTCCAAAGCGACGTACAGAGCGAGGAGCGGCGGAGACACCGCGTCGGCTGTGCGTCGATGCCGTCGCTCGCTACAGGTTCGATTTGCCGGCACCGCCGTCGATCGGGATCGCCTGGCCGTTGATGTAGCCGGCCTTCGGCGAGGAGAGGAACGCGACGGTGTTGCCGAGCTCCATCGGGTCACCGATGCGACCGAGTGGGTTCGAGGAGCCGCGCTCCGCGAGCCCCTGCTCGTAGCTCTCGTACTCGCCGCGCTCGACGCCCTGTTCGATCAGATCCTCGATCCGGGACGTCTCGTGGGCGCTTGGGAGGACCGCGTTGGCACGGACTTCGGGTGCAAGCTCCTTCGAGACCGTCTTTTCGAGCCCGATGACGCTCATCCGGACCGAGTTCGAAAGGACCAGCGAGTCGATCGCCTCCTTGACGCTGCGGGAGGTGATGTTGACGATCGTGCCGCCGCCGTCGGCCTGGAGCGGGTCGGCGGCCTCGCGAACGAGGCGGACGACGCTCATCACGAGCAGGTCGTAGGCCTCGTACCAGTCCTCGTCGTCGGTCTCCAGGAAGGGACCGCTCGGCGGGCCGCCCGCGGAGGTCACGAGGTGGTCGAGACCGCCGAACTCGTCGACGGTGGTCTCGACGAGGGTTTCAATGTCGTTCTCGTCGGTCAGATTACCCTGGATCGGGAGCACACGGGTGTCGCCGGCGGCTTCCTCGCGAAGCTCCGCAGCAGCTTCCTCCAGCGCGTCCACATTCCGACCGTTGATCGCGACGTTGACACCCTCACGGACGAGTGCGGTCGCCGAGGCGTTCCCCAATCCACGGCTCGATGCCGTGACCAGTGCCGAGTTATCGGCGATTTCGAGGTCCATACGGAACGATATCGGGTCGAATACGGAAACGTTTCTCGCATCCCGCAGGACGCGCCGGGGTCACATAATGCGGAACCGTTTTGCGACGATGTCCCAACATCGGGTATGGACCACGTCGCATTCGACGACGCGGAGACGTACGAACCGGACGACGGCTGGATGCGGGCGGCCCTGGCAGGAAGCGACCAGTTCTCATTCGAGTGGTTCGAGAAGCCACCGGGACACAGCTCGCCGATGCACGACCACGAGAACGAGCAGGTATGCCTCTGTCTGGAGGGTGAGCTGACCGTGGAGTCGGACTCGGGCGAGACGGTCACGCTCGAGCGGTACGACTCGGTGAAACTCGACGGGTGGGAGGCGCATCGCGTCGAGAACACCGGCGACGAGCGCGCGGTGGGGCTCGACGTCTTCGCGCCCGGCCGCTCGTTCGACTTCTGGACCGACCGCGAGGAGTGAGTGTCGACGGTATCGGTGTCCCGTGGGGCCCCACCCGCGCTCCCGAGCACGGGTGTATATATGCCGTCCCCGTCTCACGGGGCGTATGGTCGACGTCGGAGACGAAGCACCCGATTTCGCGGTCCCGCTCGCCGGCGGCGCGGCGTACAACGATCTGGACGACTTTCGACTCTCGGACCGGATCGGCGATGGCCCCGTCGTGTTGGCGTTCTACCCCGCGGCGTTCACGGGCGGGTGTACCGAGGAGATGTGTACCTTCAGCGATAGGCTGTCGGACTTCGAGGCGCTCGACGCCGACGTCTACGGCATCAGCGTCGATCTCCCGTTCGCGCAGAACGTCTGGATGGAGACCGAGGACATCGACGTCCCGATGCTCTCCGACTGGGATCACGAGGTGATCCGGAAATACGACGTCGTCTACGGGGATATGTACGACCGGATCGAGGTCGCCCAGCGGAGCGTGTTCGTGATCGACGACGACGGGATCGTCACCTATCGGTGGGTCCGCGAGGGCGAGAATCCCGACTTCGAAACGTTCGTTCCCGAGGTCCGCGATGCCGTCGCGGCCGCCGCCGAGTGAGACGCCCGCAGGTCGGCTGCCGAGTGGGGTCTCTCGGCCGCTCGCGTCGATCGTCCCTTTTTAAGCCGCCCCGCACGAAGCCGGCGGTATGAACGTCCGTCACCTCGCGTCCCGGATCGGCGCGCTGGTCTGTTTTCTCACGGTGATCGCCGCCGCGGCACCGTTTCTCCTGATCGACGGGTACGCCGATCTGATCGGCGCCTACTACGGCGCCGGCCCGATCGGGCTCACGGCGATCGTCCTCTTTACCGCCGTCGGCGGTGTCGCGTTCGCCTCGGCCGAGCGCGGGAACGTCGATCCGGTCACGATGGCCGGCGGGCTCGTCGCGCTGGGCGCCGTCGTCCTCGTCGGTGCGGTGCTCTGGTGGTTCGCGCTCGACGACACCGTGTTGTACAGCTTTCCACGGGAGTATCGCTGGATCGAGTGGCACCCGACGGCGGTCGTCGTCGCCGCGATCGGGGTCGCCGCCAGCGCCGGCGTGTACGCCCGATCGGTGCTCGAGTGATCGACGGTTGTCGGACTGGTGGTCAAGGGTGGCCCGCGGCGTCAGGGATCATCGGCCTCGGGGATCGTCGGCGTCATCGGCGTCGGCGGTGACGACCGACCCCGTGGAACGAAAGGCCCTTAAGTCGGACCGGTGTACGACCAAGCGGACTAGGTCGGGCGGTTAGGCCCCGCCCGTTACCCGTGAGGTAGTCTTCAGCGGGGACCGAACGCCGGGGGAGTCCGGTCGGACCGACTCGGGCCCCGGGAGCCAACGTGGAAGCCTCGTCCGACGGGGACAGCGGTTCACGGCGCCCGCTCGCAGGAGCGGCCAGTCGTGGTTCGTCGGTGGTACCGGGTCAGACGCGGAAGCGAGCAGCCCACCGCCGGACGTGCGTCGCTCGTCGGATCGCGGGGTGGAGGAGGCAACCGGGATTCCCCGTGTCGGAACGCCGGGCGAATCCGGTCGTCCACCATTCATACGCCGTTCACACGTATCGTTCGTCCGTGAGTCGTGCGTCTCTTACGGAGAATCAAGGAGAAAGCCCCGCGCTTTAGCGCGGTCGCAAATCGCATAGCGATTTGCTGGCACACCAGCAGTCGCAGACTTCTGGGGACGGAGATGAATCCGACAACAGAGACGCTAACCAAGAGATTTTATTAGCCCTGACAGTATATCGTAGAGTAAGCACATCAGGCGAAAAATGGAGTTGGATTGGGGTCTCCACTATCAAAAAGCAACCCTGTGTCGGATGTCTACTCGCCCATCGCGGGTGAGTCGGGTCGATGGCACGGCCTGTGAGGTGCAAGCGGATACCCAAGCACACCACGCCACCTCTGGTGGCCCGACGCACTACTCACAAACCACAGCCAGACCCTCGTGGTCTGGTCAGGGTGCCTTCGGGGACGCACGAACGGCGTGTTGTCCCACGAAGGAATCCTCGTGCTTCAGCGCGGGGAGGATGTCAATCCGACCTATCTTCCCGCTTGGCGACGACGTCGGTCAGGATGTCCGCCAGTTGCCCCGCCTCCGCGGCGGTGAGTTCCGCGCTCGCGATCCCGGTTCCGTGGTCGCCCGCGGTCGTCTCGATGCTCACGATGACCCGGTCCTCGTCGTCGGTCGTCTCGACGTCGATCGACGCGTAATCAGGGGATTCACCGGGTGCCCCGACCGAGAGGTCGCTTTCCCCCACGCTCACGTCGATCGAGGTGCAGTCCGGGCGGGCCAGGTCGATCGTCGTCCACGGATCGGACTCGCTCATACGGGCACCAACGGCGGCGATCCCCTTCAGTCGTCCGGCGCCCGGAGCCGTGTCTTTATAAGACACCCCGGTCGAACGTGGTGATGTGACCGATCGACGGACGGTCCGCTGTCTCGGTTGTGAGGAGGTGATCGACGCGGATGCCCGCGTGTGTCCCCACTGCGGCGAGCTCCAGCCGACGCCGATCCTCGCGGCCGGGGCAGTCGTGATCGGGGTGTTCGCGTTCCTGTTCGGGTTCCTGCTTGGAGCGTTCACGGTCGGACTCACCCGGTGGATCGGCTTCGCGCTCGCGGTCGTCGGGTTCGGCCTCGCCGTCGGCGGCTACACGAGTTATCTGGACGCGACGGCCCAACGGGGCGGGCGAGCGAGATAGACGTCGGTACCGACACCCGATGGTCAGCTCCCGTCCTCGCACCGATCGATGGGTTCGAAGGCCCTCGGTCCGAACGCGAGGTATGGCTGATCCGACCCGAACCGACGCGAACGATGGCTCGTCCACGGTTACCGCCGACGCCGGCGACGTCACCGCGACATACACCGAAACTGACGGCGAGCGCGTGCTCGCGTTCGACCGCGAGGGACGGACCGCGGCGATCGCCCAGAACGTCGACGGCTACGCGATGCTGAAGGTTCGAACCGGGTCAAAGGGAGACGAGCTGGAACGCTACTACGGGTTCGATATGGCGCTCGATCACGCCGCCGAGCGGTTGGGTGTGGCCGTCGCCGACCTCCCGGTTCCGGAGGCAGCCGCGGATATGGGGATGTGACCGGTCGCGGACGCGACGGGCCGTTTTGCCCCGGTCACTCCCCAAGCTGGAGCCCGTCACGCCAGTAGAACCAGGGACCAAAGACGAGGTAGCTCCCGGCCAGAAACAGCAGCGCGAACGCGAAGACGCGCCCCCAGTCGCCGGTGAGAACGATCGCGATCGCCTGCACGACGCCCATCACGATCGCGTCCTGGGCGTGGAGGTCCGGGTACGTCACCCGCGAGACCATCAGGACCGCGAGCAGGGCGGTCCCGGGGACCAACACGACCGGATCGGTGTAGCCAGCCAGGACGGTCGCCGCGATCAGGGTCGCGGCGAGGGTCGTCTGCACGCCCTTCGTCTCGTCGCTCTCGAGGTCGTAGGCGGCGTAGAGCCCGAGACGGGTGACCGCCATCGCGACGTACGCCGCGCCGACGGCGATTCCGGCGAGGAAGGCGGGGTTCGACGTCGCCATTCCGGTCGACTCCAGCGTGATCGCGACGATCGTCGCGGGAGCGACGCCGAAGGTCGCGACGTCGGCCAGCGAGTCGAGGTGGTCGCCCGCCGGCGTGGATCCGTGCGTCCGGGCGATGATCCCGTCGAGCGCGTCGGCGATGGCGCCGAACAGCACGAGCCGGGCAGCGAGCTCGACGTCGATCGTTGCGGCCACGACCGCCAGAAAGCCGATCGCCGCGTTCGCGACGGTGACGGCGTCCGCGAGCCCGAGTCGGCCGGCGAACCGCGGCTTCATACCCATCGGGTCGTGGACGGGCTTTTTACCTGTTGTTATTCTCAGAACCCGGGAGCGGACCGCCGTACATAAGCCCGCGGGTCGCTGACGAGGAGATATGCAGCGGAGACGGTTCCTTTCGCGCCTGGCCGGGTCGGCGACGGTGGCCGCCACGCTCCCGATCGCCGGCTGTCTGGGCGGTGCCGCGGGTGGGTCCGGTGACGAGCCCGACTACGACGTCGGGATGACCGCGACGGCGTTTCGCCCCCAGGAGGTCACGATCGCCGTCGGCGAGTCCGTGACCTGGCGGAACACGAGCGCGCGGACCCACACCGTCACCGCCTACGAGGACGCCATTCCCGAGGACACGGAGTTCTTCGCGACCGGCGGATACGACGACGAGGCGACCGCCCGCGACGCGTGGTGGAGCGATCGCGGCGGCGCCCTGGAGAACGGCGACGAGTTTACTCATACCTTCGAGGTTCCGGGTCGGTACGACTACGTCTGTATTCCCCACGAGCAGGCCGGAATGATCGGCGCCGTGATCGTCGAGGAGTGACCGATGGTGCCGACGGCCGCCGAGCTGCTCGGCGTCGACGTCGCGCTGTTTCTGCTCGTCGGGCTGCTCGGCGGCGCCCACTGTATCGGGATGTGTGGGCCCCTCGTCACGGTGTATTCGGACCGGATGGGGCCGCGGTCGGACGGCGACGGATCAGCCGGGGCGGGCGCAGCCGCCGGGCGACGTTCCCATCTCACCACCTATGAGGTCCGCCAGCACGCGCTGTTCAACGTCGGGCGAGCGACGAGCTACACCCTGATCGGCGCGCTCCTGGGCGGGCTCGGCGGCGCGGTCTTTCTCACCGTGGGGTCGCTCACGTCGACGGCGGGACTGGTTCGGGGCGTCGTCGGCGTCCTCATCGGACTGTTCGTGGTCGCGATCGGCGTCCGGTACCTGCTCGGGAGCGCGGCCGCCGGGATCCACCTGCCGGGGCTCGACCGCGTCACGGGCCGACTGATGAACCACGTCGACCGGCTCGCAAACGGTCCCGGGATCATCGTCCTCGGGGGCCTCCACGGGCTGTTGCCGTGTCCGATCCTCTATCCGGCGTACCTCTACGCGTTCGCGAGCGGCTCCGCGGCGTCGGGCGCGCTCGCGCTCGCGGCGCTCGGGATCGGAACGATCCCGGCCGTCTTCGCCTACGGAACCGTCATCGAGGCGGTCGACGCGGTCCACCGTCGACGGCTTCACCGCCTGCTCGGTATCGTGTTCCTGGCGTTGGGCTACGTGCTGTTTGCCCACGGGCTGATGAGCCTGGGGATCCACGTCCCGCATCCGATGTTCCCGTTCTACGACCCCTTGAGCGGGGCGGGAGGTGGGTGATGCGTCCGCAGACGCAACAGTCATTCACGTCCGGCACGAACCGCACGTACCCGGGATCGGTCGGCCGTGATTCGGCGAGCGCGTCGCGCCGAGTCGACCGATCCACGCACACCCGCACCCACACCCACTCCGACACCCGTACCTACCCGACACCATCCCATCCCACCCATATCCTATGACCGAGGACCGGACCTGCACGCTCTGTGACCTTCCCGCCGCCGACATCGTCGACGCCGACGGCAACCCGTTTTGCTGTCCCGGCTGTCGGGACGTCCACGAGACGCTCGGGTCGGTCGACGACGTCGACGCCGCCGACGTCCGGGAGCGCGTCCACGGCTCCGAGGCAGCCGAGGAGGAACCGACCGTGCCCGACGACCACGAGCCCACGTTCCTCGAGGTCGACGGGATGCACTGTGCAACCTGTGAGGCGTTCATCGAGTCGGCCGCGGCGGCGACCGACGGTGTCAGCGACGCGAGCGCGAGCTACGTGACCGAGACGGTACGGATCGACCACGACCCCGAGACGG
This sequence comes from Halopenitus sp. POP-27, assembly GCF_029889855.1. NCBI lineage: Archaea > Methanobacteriati > Methanobacteriota > Halobacteria > Halobacteriales > Haloferacaceae > Halopenitus > Halopenitus sp. POP-27. The sequence continues at coordinate 126,029 of NZ_JARANU010000005.1, forward strand.
TCTCGGCGGCCGACTTGCGTGAGGCCGTCTCGGGGCTCGGTTACAGCGCGTACGACCGGGACGACGCCTTCCGACGCCGGCGCGCGGACGCCATCGCGACGGTGCGGCTCGCGGTCGGCGTGCTCGTCGGGATGATGGTGATGTTGCAGTACGTCGCGATCATCTATCCGACCTACTTCGACGGCCTGTTCTACACCGACGCGATGGCCCGGTTCCTCTCGGATGCACTCCGGCACTCCTCGAGCACGTACTTCTACGGCTTCATCGGCATCCTCACGACGATCGTCGTCGTCGTCACCGGCAAGCCGATCCTCCGTGGCGCGTACGTGAGTCTCCGGACCCGGTCGCCGAACATGGACCTGCTCGTCGCGTTGGCGGCGATGAGCGCGTACGCCTACTCGATCCTCTCGATCGCGACCGGGAAGGAGCACGTCTACTTCGACGTGACCGTCGCGATCATCGTGATCGTCACGATCGGCACCCACTACGAGACGTCGATCAAACGCCGCGCGACCGAGCGGCTCTCGGATCTGACCGCCGTTCGCGTCGACGAAGCACGCCGGCTGGTCGACACGGACAGAACCGGAGACGACGGCACGGTCGGAGGTGGCGAACCCACGGCGGACGCAGACGCGTCGGATCCACCAGGTGTCGACGCCGACACCGAGACCGTCGCGATCGAGGACCTCAACACGGGCGACCGCCTGCTCGTTCGGGCCGGCGAGCGCGTCCCGATCGACGGCGAGGTCGTGGAGGGTGAGGGCGCGGTCGACGAGTCGGTCGTGACCGGCGAATCCCTGCCCGTGGACAAGCGGCCGGGCGACACGGTCGTCGGCGGGTCGGTCCTCGCCGACGGAGCGCTCGTCGTGCAGGTCGGCGAGGGCGCGACGAGCAGCCTCGACCGGATCGCCGAGCTCGTCTGGGACCTCCAGAGTTCCAACCACGGGATCCAGGCGCTCGCCGACCGGCTCGCGACGGTCTTCGTCCCCGTCGTGCTCGCCATCGCCGCGGTTGCGACCGTCGGAACCCTTGTGGTCGGGGCGCCGCCCGCGGAGGCGCTGCTGGTCGGACTCACCGTTCTCATCGTCTCGTGTCCGTGCGCGCTCGGGCTGGCGACGCCGCTTGCGGTCGCCGCCGGGATCCGCGACGCGCTCGCGCGGTCGATCGTCGTCTTCGACGACACCGTCTTCGAGCGCGTCCGCGAGGCCGACACGGTGGTCCTCGACAAGACCGGCACGCTGACGACCGGCGAGACGCGGGTGGTCGACCACGACCTTGACCCCGACCTCCTCGAGCGCGCCGCCGCCCTCGAGGGTCGGTCAGCCCATCCCGTCGGCACCGCGATCGCGAACGCGGTCGACGACGCGGCCGTCGGGGACGGGGTCGCGGATGCTGACGCCGACACGACGGCGACCGACGGCGGATCGTCGGTCACGTCCACGCGATCGGACGCGGACTCCGAAGCCGACGACGGGATGGCGGCCGCGACCGCGACGACCGACGAGACGGGCTCGATTGAGGAGTCCGCCGATCCATATCGCGTCGAGTCCTTCCGAAGCCACCGAACCGGCGTGTCGGGCGTGGTCGACGGCGAGAAAGTGCTCGTCGGCCATCCCGACCTCTTCGCGGAGCGTGGCTGGGCGGTTCCGGACGCGATCGCCGATCGGATCGCGGACGCACGCGCGGTGGGTCGCGTCCCGGTCGCGGTCGGCCGCAACGGCGAGGCGGAGGGAACGATCGTGGTCGGTGATGACCTTCGGGATGGCTGGCGGGAGACGGTTGCCGAACTCGCCGACCGCGGGGTCGACGTCGTCGTCCTCACCGGCGACGACGAGCGGGCGGCGACGGTCTTCGCCGACCACGACGCGGTTTCGCGGGTGTTCGCCGGCGTGCCGCCGGAGGGGAAAGCCGAAACGGTCGGGCGGCTCGCGGCGACCGGGACGACGGTGATGGTCGGCGACGGGACCAACGACGCGCCGGCGCTGGCGCGTGCGGACCTGGGGATCGCGCTCGGCGGCGGGACCGCGATGGCGGCCGACGCCGCCGACGTCGCGATCGTGGACGACGACCTCCGGTCGGTGACGACGACCTTCGACCTCGCGAGCGCCGCGGGCCGGCGCGTCAAGGGGAACATCGCCTGGGCGTTCTGTTACAACGCGATCGCGATCCCGCTTGCGGCCCTCGGCGTCCTGAACCCGCTGTTCGCCGCGGTCGCGATGGGCACGAGCAGCCTGCTCGTGGTGGCGAACTCCTCGCGGCCGCTCGTGAACGACGACGGGGAGTAGAGAAGGGACCTCCACCGTCCTCGTCAGCCGACGTTCCAGTCGGTCCTCCCCTCAGTCGACGTTCCAGTCGGTCTCGATCGCCGGCGAGTCGATGAGCGTCTGGTAGACGACGCAGTACTTCTCGGTCGCCCGCTCGAAGGTGGCCGCCGTCTCGGGGTCGATCGACTCCCCGTCGGCCGGATCGACGTCGATCGAGAGGCGGATGTCCTCGAAGCCGACCGGCGCGTCCTCGGCGACGCCCATCGTGCCCCGGAGGTCGAGGTCGCCCTCGACGTCGACGCTCACGTCCGCGTCGATGCCGAAGTTCTCCGCGACCGCCTGCGCGGTGAGCTGTGAACAGGCCGCCAGCGCGCCGAGCAGCAGGTCGCCCGAGCAGGCGCCCGACCCCGGCCCGCCGGCGCCCTCGTGGAGCTCGGCCTCGTAGATCGCCCGGCCGATGTCGACGTCGCAGGCGCGTCCCTCCTCGGCCTGCTCGGCACCGGTGGCCGACAGCGTTACCTTCGCCGCGTCCGGGTTCTTCTCGTACTCCGCCTTCAGCGGCTCCTGGATCTCCGGCAAGTCCCGATCGGTGGATTCCGACATACCCATCGGTGGGCGGTGAGGACAGGAACGGATTTGGAGGGCGACAAATACCGCCGTCGTCTGGGACGTAGTTCGTCTTGGCGCCCCGCCCCTACTCCTCGACGGCGCTTGCGGCCCGGACGATCGTCTCCTCGCCGAATTGGGGGCCGATCAGCTGGAGGCCGACCGGAAGTCCCTCGGCGGTGCCGGCGGGGACGGAGATCGCGGGGAGGTTCGCCAGGTTGACCGGCGTCGTGTTCGCGTCGGCGAGGTACATCGTCATCGGGTCGTCGATCCCTTCACCCAGCTCGAAGGGGAGCACGGGCATCGTCGGCGAGGCGATCACGTCGACGTCCGCGAAGGCGTCGTCGAAGTCCGACCGGACCCACGCGCGGGCGTCCTGTGCCTTCTTGTAGTACTTGTCGTGGTAGCCGGCCGAGAGCGCGTAGGTACCCAGGAGGATCCGGCGTTTGACCTCCTCGCCGAAGCCCTCCGAGCGCGTCTCGGCGAACGTCTCGTTCCAGTTGCCGTCGTGGCCGGCCGAGTGACCGTATCGGACGCCGTCGAAGCGCGCGAGGTTCGAGGAGGCCTCCGAGGTCGCGATGACGTAGTAGGCCTGAACGGCGTGTTCGACCGACGGGAGCGAGACCTCGACCGTCTCGGCGCCCTGCGCCTCCAGATCGTCGATCGCGGATCGGACGGTTTCGACGACGCCTTCGTGGGCCCCCTCGAAGAGTTCGGGGACGACGCCGATCGTCATCCCGTCGACGTCACCGTCGGCGGCGGCCGCGTAGTTCGCGTCCGCGCCGGCCTCCCGGGTCGTGGCGTCGTGCGGGTCGGGGCCGGCGATGACGTCGAGCAGCGCCGCCGCGTCCTCGACGGTCCCGGCGATCGGGCCGATCTGCTCGAGGGAGTTCGCGTACGCGATCAGCCCGTATCGCGAGACGAGTCCGTAGGTCGGCTTGATCCCGACGACGCCGCAGAAGGCCGCGGGACAGCGGACCGACCCGCCCGTGTCGGTTCCGAGCGCGAGGTCGGCCTCGCCGGCGGCGACCGCGGCCGCGGAGCCGCCCGATGAGCCGCCGGGGACGCGGTCCGGATCGACCGGGTTGCGCGTCGGGCCGAACTGGGACGTCTCCGTGGTCGTCCCCATCCCGAACTCGTCCATGTTCGCCTTACCGACGATCGTCGCGCCGGCGTCCGTGAGTCGCTCGACGACGGTGGCGTCGTAGGGCGGGACGTAGCCCTCGAGCATTCGGGACCCGCAGGTCGTCTCGACGCCGGCCGTCGAGATGTTGTCCTTGACCGCGACGGTGGCGTCCGCGAGGGGTCCCGCGTCGGCACCCGCGATCGATTCCTCGGTGATGAACGCGTTGAGGTCGGCCGCCATCTACGACACCCGCGGGCCGCGGAAGTAGCCGTCTTCGGTCTCCGAGGCGTTCCGGAGCGCCTCCGACTGGGTGAGCCCCTCACGGACCTCGTCGGGACGCATCACGTTCACGAGCTCCGGCTCGCGGTCGTGCTCGGGGACCTCATCCAGCGTCTCGAAGTACTCGAGGATCTCCGCGAACTGTTCGGGGAACCGCTCCCGCTCCGCCTCCTCGAGGTCGACGCGCGCGAGGCTCGCGACGTGGTCGACGTCCTCGACGTCGACGTCGGTCGCGTCAGTCGCGTCGACAGCCTCCGTCGTGTCCGTGGTTGCGGTGTCTGCGGCATCCGCCGCGTCCGCCGCGTCCGCAGCCGCCTCGGACCGTTCGTCGGGCGAATCGCTCATACCGATGAGTGTGACGGCCCGGGAGTAAGGGTTTCGAATCCGACGACCACCGCATCCACGATTCTGCCCGGTGACCCGAATCATCCCCTCACTTCGGCGTCACCTCGAAGTCCGGGGTTGCACCGCGCAGGGTCCGCCACACCGCGCTCGCGATCGGAATCGCCCACAGCGCCGCGTAGATCGCCTGCGTGATCGGGTTCGAGATCAGGTAGAATCGAGCCGTCTGACGGCGGGTCTCGAGGCGAACCGCGCGCCGCGTCGCCGCGTACGTCCGGCGCGTGAACTCGATCCAACAGAGGAGGTTGAACGCGACGAGGACGGTCACCGGGGTCGGAAGCGTGATACCTGGTCCGACGAGCACGGACCACGCGACGATCGCGCCCACCGGGATCCCGAGGAAGTTCGCCACCGAGATGGCCTGGTTGGCCACGGTGAACGTCCAAAATCGGACCCGTTCCCGCAGCGTGAACTCCCTTCGGAACAGGTGACCGTACGGCCCGCCGACCCAACGGCGTTTCTGTCGGATCCAGTCCCGGAAGTCGGGCGGACAGAGATCCTGAACGTATCGGTCGACGACCCCGAGTCGGTAGCCGCGCAGGTAGGCCGCGACGCCGAGGGTCATGTCTTCGGTGATCGCGTCCGGATCCCAGGCGTCAAGCGCGTACAGGTCGGCGACGCCGATGAAGTAGCCCTTTCCGAGAAGCTGATAGGGCCCCGTGCTGGTTCGCGTGTAGATCGCGTCCGACCAGGCAGCGATCCCCATCGCCTCAAGGGTCGGTAACCAGCCGTCCGCGACGTTTCGAACCGTCTGTTTGGCCTGGACGATGTCGTATTCCTCGAGTCCGCCGACCGCGAGCCGAAACGTGTCCGCGGGAAGCGTCGTGTCGGCGTCGGAGACGGTGACCACGTCGTCGGGGGCGAACGATAGCGAGGCGAACGCGTACGTTAGCGCTGCGGCCTTGGTTCGGGGGACGAAGTCCCCGGCGATCAATCGCGCGTTCGCCTGCAGGTAATACGACAGCCCCTCCCGGTCGACCACGTGCGGGACGACGTCCCACCCACGTTCGGCCGCCGCCGCGGCGAGGTCGTCGACGTAGCCGCCGACGAGGTCGTCGTCCGCCTCGTAGATCACGTAGACGTGGATCGCATCGGTCGGGTACTCCTGGGCGAACACGTCGGCGATCGTCTCCTCGATGACCGCCCGTCGTTCGCTGCGGATCGCCAGGAGGACGTGGATCGGCCGAAACCGATCGGCCCGAGTCGTCCCCGCATCCGCCGTCGCTGAGACGCCGACATCGCTTCCCCAAACGGGAACGTCGGCGGCGTCGTCACCATTTCCCGGGACGTCGGCGGCGTCGTCACCGCCGAACGGGATCGCGAGGGCCTCGTCGACCCGGTTGACCGGTTGGGTATATAACAGCAAGGCCACCGAGAGGTTGACCAGCCCGTAGATGACCTGGGTGGCGACGAACACGTTCAACAGCGCGGCAACCGACGGTTCAAGCACGCCAGAGACTGTTCGCCCACAGCATATGAAGCTTGGCTCGATCACGGCTGCTGCCGGGTCCCGTGACGATCGGTCGCGGTCCTCGCGGTCCTCACAGCCGATCGGGGATGGCTCCGTGGCCCCGTGGGGCCCTGACGCGGGAGACTTTTTACCACGGGGGAGGAACCGGCGAGTATGATCTCACTCGAGGACGCCGTCACGGCCCGGCTCGAATCACACGGGGAGCGGTTCGAGGTGCTGATCGACCCCGACGCGGCGCTGGCGATGAAACGCGGCGACTTCGAGGGCGACCTCGAGGACGTGATCGCCGCCGAGGACGTCTTCGAGAACGCCTCACGCGGCGATCGCCCGGCCGAGTCCGCCCTCGAGGAGGTGTTCGGAACGACCGACCCGATGGCGATCATCCCCGAGGTGGTCGAGCGTGGCGAGATCCAGATCACCGCCGATCAACGCCGCGAGATGCAGGAGCGCAAGCGCAAACAGCTCATCAACACGATCGCGCGCAACGCGATAAACCCCCAGATGGACGACTCGCCGCACCCGCCCGAGCGCATCGACCGCGCCCTCGAGGAGGCCGGGTTCACCATCGATCCGATGGAGCCCGTCGAGAACCAGGTCGACGACGCTCTGGAGGCGCTGCGACCCGTGATCCCGATCCGGTTCGAGGAGATCACGGTCGCCGTGCAGCTGCCGCCGGACTACGCCGGATCCGGACAGGCGCAGATACGCGAATTCGGCGACCTCGAGCGTGAGGAGTGGCAAAACGACGGATCCTGGGTCGGCGTCGTGACCTTCCCGGCCGGCCTGCAAAACGACTTCTACGACCTGGCCAACGAGGTCTCCTCGGGGAACGCCGAGACGCAGGTCGTCAAGGACAAAGACGACCTCCGAACGCGATAGCGGTCACTCAGCGACGATCGCGATCCGGTGTCCGTCCGGATCGCGAACGCGGACGCCGCCGTCGATCGGTTCCACGATCTCGGTCGCCGCTTCCCCGGTCGCATCGGTCGCATCGGTCGCATCGGTCGCATCGGTTCCACCCACCGAACCCGCCGAACCCGCCGTCGCGATCGCGTCAGCAAGCCGGTCGGCATCGACGTCGGGATCGTCGCTCGCCAGTCCGAGATCGACGTGGCACCCACCACGCGCGTCGGCGATCCCGATGTGTGGTTCCCACAGTTCGAGATCGAACGGCCCCCGGAGGCGAACGCGCGGCCGGTCGTCGCCGCGATCGACGACCTCGAAGCCGAGCGAACGGTAGATCGCCTCGCTCCGCTCCAGGGACGTGACCTCGAGAACGACCTCGAAGATCCCCGTGAGTGCCGGCGTGTCTCCACGAGTGCCGGCGTCGTCAGCCCCCTCAAGCGTCCCGATCTCGACGCAATGCCCGTCGTGGTCATCGACGTACAGGGACCGATACGCCCCGAACGTCCGTTCGACGGGATCGAGATCCGCACAGCGATCGATCCAGGCGTCGTAGGCGTCGGCGGTCGTCGAGAGGGCAAAATGGGTGTGGACGCCGCCACGCGGGATCGACCGTGGGCGGCGGAGCACGAGGCGCGACCCGGTATCACCGACCGCATAGGCGACTTCCCGATCGGTCCGGTGAATGCGCTCGTGGCCGAGCCCGAGTCGATCCTCGTAGAACTCGCGTGCGCGATCGAGCGACTGGACCTCGAGCGCGAGGTGTGTGAGTCGGGTGATGGTCATCGGTGGGGATGGCGACGGGGGACCGCGGGGGAATCACCGAGCGTCCGGTTCCGGCAACGCGTGTCGGCGTCGAGTGGCGTGCCGGCTACTCGCCCGCGCTCATCGCGCGGTGGAACGGCTTGTTCGCGATCGTTTCCCGCAGGTCGGCAAGCGAGTCGCGACCGGCGTCGCTGGCGGCCGACATCACCGCGAACACCTCCTTGCGGGAGACCTTCACGCCGGTCTCGGTGAGCGCGTCCTCCGGGCGCGACTGGATCTCCCGAAGCGTTCCGACCGCAAGCAGGTAGGGGACGCTCCAGGCGGCCATCGTGTTGCCGTGTTTCAGCGGCATCGTCTCCAGGTACGCCTGGGCGTCGTCGAGGAACGAGTGGGCGTACTCTGCGGTCCGGTCGACGACGCGGGCGGAGGAGTCGTGGTTCTCGGGGTCGACGATCGACTCCTGGTCGACGCCCTCGGCGGCGAGCCACTCGGCGGGGATGTAGACGTTGTTCTCGGCGGTGTAATCGTCGTAGACGTCCTTCGAGACGTTGACGAGCTGGAGGAGCAGGCCGAACTCCTCGGCGGTGTCGTAGAGCCGTTGCACGCGATCGTCGTCGACGTCAGCCCGGGTCAGGAGGTTGGTGATCAGCGTGCCGACGGTGCCGGCGGCATAATAACAGTACTGCTCGAGCTCGTCCCGGTCGTCGATCCGGAGCCCGCCCGCCTCCGCGTGCCGGTCGAGGAACATCGCCATCCCGTCGACCATCTCCCGAACCGGGGGCACGATGGCCGACCGAACGTCCTCGGGGAACTCCTGGAAGGTCGCCACGATCGTCGGCGACCGGGCGACGACCGCCCAGTCCGCGTTCCGCTCCGCCTCGGGCGGGACCCACTCGTCGACGGCCGCGCGGAACTCGTCGACGTCGGTGTCGCCGTCGGGATCGAGGACGGCGTCGTAGGTCTCGAGCAGCTCGGTCTGGGCTGCCGGCGGGATGTGACCGGCGTCCTCGACGGTATCGGCGACTCGGCAGAGGAGGTAGCCGAGACAGATGTGACTCGCCATCGGCTCCTCGAGCACGTCAACGGTCAGCGCGAAGGTGCGCGACACGCCTTGCACTGCCTCGTGACACCAGTCGAGGTCCGCCCGGGCGGCCTCGTGGTCGCCACCGGCGGCCGACTCGACGTCGGACTCGCCGGCGGATATGTTACGTCCGCTCATTCAGATATCGACCATAGAACGTGCGGGGTAAAAAGTCTCGTGGGGACGGTCCGTGATCTATGATGGCCCCGTTTTGGCGGCCGTCGATCGCGTTCGAAGCCTCCGGTATATTATACATATTATAAATATATGATATAATATATTTAAACGGAATAATTGAATATATGGTATTCATTTGGACCGTCGGTTGAACGAGGTCGTGGCGACGATCGGCGGTCATGATGAGGTTATGATGAAGTCGTGACGATCAGAGCGCGTCGCCACGCAGTCGTGATGTGTCGCCTCCAGCTTATTGATGGATGGGTTAAATCGAGTTTTACGCCGGTTAGACGTCGAATGCGCTCGATGGCCGTCTGGATAGCCGGATGGAGAAACGAAATCTCGGATATCGTATCCGTGATCGATCAGCAGTCCACCGTTGCCCCCGTTCGTCCTCCATTTCCGGTTGGTGTTCGAAATTTCTGATATAAATACAATATATATTATAGATATATAGTTACTCTGTCACTCGAGACGAGAGCAGCTCGGCGACGAGAACGATCGACAGGGAGAAGACGACGATCACGGTGCCGACGACGTTGATCGAGGGGTTGAGCCCCGTCCGGATCATCGAGTAGATGACGATCGGGAGCGTCTCAGTGTTGGTGCCGATCCAGGGAGGTCTGGCTGAAGTCGTCGAAGGAGTCGTGAACGCGAGCAGCATCCCTGCGACGACGCCGGGGAGGATGAACGGGAACGGCACCTCGAAGAAGACGCGCGTCTCGGCGGCCCCGAGGTTCTTGGCGGCCTCCTCGAGTGACCGGTCGAACGTGGAGGGCCGGACCGCCTATTCTTCGATGATCGCCTCGACGAGCGTTTCGTGCTCGAAGTCGTTGATCGGGTGGCTCTCGTTTTTGACCGTGGTGATCACGAACTTCGAACTCGTGCGACGGATCTCGTCGATCGACTCGTAGGACTCCACGAGGTCCTCGACCATCCGCCGATCGGTGACGTGTGCGATGACGATGAAGTCGGTATCGCCCATCGTGAAGTACACTTGGTTGACCCCTTCGATCTCGCCGATCCGCTCGCCGACGGATTCGTGGTAATCCTCCTCGTACTCGGCGTACACTTCGCTTATCAACACGATGGAGAGTCCCACCTTCGAGAGGTCCATCTCGTAGAGATCGTTCAGAATGACGCCCTTCTCGCGGAGCTGTTCGATCCGGTAGTGAACGGTTGATTTGGGGATCCCCGTGTGTTCGTGGATCCGTTCCGGGCTGTTGATCCGCTCCGATGCGATCGTCTTGAGGATACGCAGGTCTTTTTCGTCCATGGGTGTTGCGGGCTCGAACGTGGCTCGAGGCCGACGAACCGGCCGCCGTTCCGCGTGTGTTTGAACCACGTTCAGTTATGGAGACATAGTTCGACTTATGTATTAATTCTTTCCCATCGGAACGGGTTCCGCACGCGCGTTCGAGCAGCGATCGCCCTTCTGCCGGGTGTCCGTCGTGGCATCATGTGACTATTTGATCACTCTCGAAGGTTATTACACGCTTAGCGTTGTAAGTTTGTTTCTCCCGCCAGGTATTATGAATAAAAGTTCAAAATACCACGATACTCGGGACAACATCCTGATTTATTACTTACTCTTGGATAGAAATTCAGCTCACTCGAGCGTCGACCAGTACTCCGTGTGGTAGTCGACGGCATCTGCGACGGCGTCGACGTCGACGGTCGCGTCGATCCCGGCGAGCGGATCGACCGCCCCCGGATCCTGGTCGGCGCTGACGAGTTACAGATCGGGTTTGACCCACTCGATCCGGTCGGGGATCTCCATCCGGAGGATCCGGTTGATGGTGCGGACCCACTCGGGGTCGATCCGGATGGGGCTCGCGGGAGGCGAGCCGCCCGGTCCACTCGGCCCCGTTCTCGCCGGCGGGATCGTCGTGTACCAGAAGCTGTCGTGCCGGAACACGGTCGCCGTGCGTGTCATATCGGCCGCACGGGTGGTGGTCGTCTCACTCTTTCGGCCGGTGGCCGTCTCGCGTCGGTGACCGCCGTGATCACGACATACTGTCGGACAAACGGACGGGACCGACGATGATACCCAACCCATCCGTCGACGAGGACGGAGAATTGCGAGGAATCAGACGACAGTCCGGGTGTGAGCGGCTCGAGCACACTCCAACTCGGTGACTACTGGCGGGCGAAACTCCTCGCGGAGTTTCGTCCGACTGTATCAGGACGTATCGATCAGGTCGAAGGCCGTCCCGGCGCCCGCCTCGTTGGCCACTTCGTAGGTGACGCGCGCGGCGGCGACGTCCTGGATCGCCAGGCCGGTGGAGTCGAACACGGTGATCCCGTCGTCGTCGGTTCGGCCGGGCTTGGCCCCGGCGACGATCTCACCGATCTCGGCGTAGATGTGGGGGTCCTCGATCTCTCCCCGTCCGTAGGGGACGTTGATCTCCCCGGAGTGGGTGGTCTGCGCGTGGTCGTCGATCGTCAGCTTGGCGGCCTCCAACACCGCGGTCTCGAGCTCCTGTTTGCCCGCCGCGTCGGCGCCCATCGCGTTGATGTGGGTGTGCTCGCCCACGTCATCGAGGCTCACGATCGGTTCGCGCACGGGCGTGACCGTGGAGAGGACGTCACAGGAGGCGGCCTCGGCGATCGATCCCGCGCGAACGTCGAAGTCGTCCTCGAAGTGGTCGATGAACCGAGCGACCCGATCCTCATCGAGATCGCTCACGACGATCTCGGTAATCGGTCGCACCTCGGCGATCGCCTCGACCTGGGTGTACGACTGGATGCCGGCGCCGACGATCCCCAGCGTCGAGGCGTCCTCGATCGCCAGATGGTCGGTCGCAACCGCCGCCGCGGCACCGGTGCGCTGCATCGTCAGCGCCGTGCCGTCCATGATCGACAGCGGCAGCGCCGTCTCGGGGTCCGAGTAGATCATCGTCCCCATCACCGTGGGCAGATCGTGTTTCTCGGGGTTGTCTGGGTGGACGTTGACCCACTTGATCCCGGCGGCGTCCCAGTCGCCGGCGTCCATGTACGCCGGCATCGACCGGAAGTCGCCGTTGTACCGCTCCAGTTCGATGTATGATTTTGCGGGCATCTGAACGCTGCCGCGCTCGTAGGCCGCGAAGGCCTCCTCGACGGCCGGGATGACGTCGGTCATCCGGGCGTGCGTTTCGACGTCCTCGCTGGACAGCAACAGGACTGACATACCAGACTCTCTCGAGTCTAGGATAATAAAACCAATTATTCCGGAAACCTTGTCTTCCCTTTCACCGATGAACGTCTCGTTAGATCCTATCCAACTCCGCGGGACGGGCCGCCACAGCCCTGCGGCACCGATCGGTGGCGGGACCGAACGGCGGCCTCACGGCCGTCTTCCGCCGGTACGTCGCCGTTCCGCCGGTGACGCACAACTAATATATAGTATGACCGTGAAGGATTTACTCGGATGAGCTCCGATCAAAGTGCACAACAGTTGGCTGACGATCCAGATTGGATCCCCCACTGGTACGATCCGGACGGCGACAGCGCGCCGATAACCCACGGCGAGGGTGCGCGGGTGATCGACGACCAGGGTGAGTCGTATCTCGATTTCATCGCGTCGCTCTACTGCGTCAACGCCGGCCACGACAACCAGGCGATCATCGACGCAGTCAAGACGCAACTCGACCGGATTCCGTACGTCTCCTCGGGCAAGGAGAACGACACGCGGACGAAGCTGGCCCGCCGACTCGCCGAGGTCTCGCCGGAGCCGCTCACCGACGTCGTCTTCTCGGTGTCGGGCAGCGAGGCGAACGAGCTGGCCGTCCAGTACGCCCGTGAGTACCGCGACGCCCCGAAGGTCCTGACCCGGTGGCAGTCCTATCACGGCAGCACTTACGGAACCGCGGCGCTCACCGCCGACCCCAGCACGCGGAACAACGTCAACTCCCACGCCGCAGTGACGGGATCGGGCAAGTTCCTGCCGCCCCTCCCGTCGGTCTTCGACGCCGAGGGCGAGGAGCTCGCCGAACAGGCCGCCAACCACGTCGAATACGTGATCCGCAACGAGGGCCCCGACTCCGTGGCCGCGATCCTGATGGAGCCGGTGGCGGGCTCCAGCGGCGCCTATCCCGCACCCGAAGGCTACTTCGAGCGCCTCCGGGAGATCTGTGACGAGTACGGGGTCCTGCTCATCGCCGATGAGGTGATCGCGGGATTCGGCCGCTGCGGGGAGATGTTCGCGATGCAGGACGAGGGCGTCGATCCGGACATGATCTCCTTCGCGAAGGGCGTGACGAGCGCGTACGTTCCCCTTGCGGGCGTCCTGATGCGCAAGGAGATCGCCGACGACATCCGCGAGGACGGCACCGATGTTGGACAGACCTTCGCGGGCCACCCGTTGGGCTGTGCCGCCGGGCTCGCGGCGATCGACGAGTACGAGGACCACCTCATCGAGAACGGCCGGGAGATGGGTGCGCTGTTGGAGGAGGGTCTTCACGATCTCGCGGACTCGTACGACGAGATCTCCCACGTTCACGGGAAGGGGCTCCTGTGGGGCATCGTCGTGGAGAACCCCGAGACGGGCGAGCCGTTCGCGAACTCCTGGGTCGACGACGACGTCGACAACCCCGTTAGCGAGGTCCTTGGCGAGGCCAAGGACCGCGGCGTCCTCGTGGGTCTGGGCCGGCCCGACTACCAGATCACCCTCTCGCCGCCGCTGTGCATCGATGAGGACGACGTCGAGGAGGCCCTCGACGCGCTCGACGAATCGTTCGCCGCCGTCTTCGAGTGAGGTAGCCGTCGGCCGTTCCCGTGCTATCGGCTTTTTCGCGCGCTATCGATCCCGACAGTACGCCGCGAAGTTCTCCAACACCGCCGTCGCGTTACACTCGCCGAAGGAGTGATCGCCGTCGGACCAGTCGCTTGGCCGGTCGCGGACGCGCTCGGTGAACTCGGGATGGAACTGCACGGTCCAGATCGGCGCGTCGACGTGGCGGGTGCAGAAGTGGTCGTTGTAGTCGGTCTCGGCGATCGGCTCCATCCCCTCGCCGGGCTCGACGACGAGGTCCGAGTGAAGCACCGGAACGACCGGGTTCACGCCCGCCAGGATCGGGTCGTCCGCGTCGAGCGTCGTCATCTCGACGAACGTCGCCCGGCGGCGGTCCTCGATCACCTCGCCGCCGAAGGCGTCGTTGATCAGTTGGTGGCCGAAACAGACGCCCAAAAGCGGGATCGACTCCGCCCGACACGTCTCGACGAGCGACCGCTGGTCGTCGAACCAGTCGTAGCCGTCCTCGTAGACGCTCGCGGTGGAGCCGCTCACGATCACGCCGTCGAACTGCGAGAGCGGGGGCGTTTCCGGGTCCTCCGCGTAGACGTGATACTCGCTGTCGGGCGTGAACGCGGCGATCTCCGGGCCGAGGTATCGGTAATCGGGCTGGACTTCGTCGTCGAGGACGAGGATCATCGATCGTCCCTCGTATCCGGAGAAGGATAAATTATTGTACCTCGACTGCAACCCACATCCAGACGGTGGCACATAACCAATGAGACCAGATACCACACAGCGATCGACCAGCCGGGGATCAGCCCGCTGGGGATCGGCCCGCAGGGAGGCGATGCTCGAATGAGCCAGGCGGCAGACCGGATGGTCGAGACGATCGAGGATCCCGCGATCGACCACGTGTTCATCGAGTTCGCCGACATCAACGGGATCTCCCGGTCGAAACAGCTCACCGCGGACGCGTTCCTCGAGAAGTGGGCGGACGGGTTCGCGATGAACCTCGTGCTGTTGGCCCAGACGCCGCGCAACCACGTCCCCGAGGGATCCGGGCTTGGCGCGGAGATCGGTCACGCCGACGGAACCGTGCATCCGATTCCGGAGACGACGATGCGGCTCCCCTGGCGCGAGAACGCCGTCCGGGTCCTGTGTCGGTTCTTCCACGAGGACGAGCGGTTGGCGTGTTCGCCGCGAGCGGTGCTTGAGTCGGTGCTGTCGGCCAACGACTTCGAGTTCGACTTCTACGCCGGCAGCGAGCTGGAGTTCTACCTCCTGGAGGAGACCCCCAACGGCGAGTTCACCCCGGCCACCGACGACAACCACGAGTGCGTCTCCTGGGCGACCGAGGAGGTCGCGGGGTTCTACGACCGGATCGTCGACTGGGCCGGCGACTACGGCATCGATCTCACCGCGCTCCACCACGAGCACGGCCCCGGACAACTGGAAGTGCTGTTCGATTACGGTCGCCCGCTCGAACAGGCGGACACGACGTTCGACTTCAAGCGGCTCGTCAAGCAGGCCGGCCGCAGCTTTGACCAGTGGCCGACGTTCATGGCGAAGCCGTTCGCCGACCGGTCGGGCAGCGGCTACCACCTCCACGTGAGCGCGTTCGACGACGGGAAGAACGTCTTCGAGGCGGCCGAGGACGGCGCGCTGTCGGAGCGAGGCCGGCACTTCGTCGGCGGCCTGATGGATCACGCCGACGCGCTGGCCGCGCTGGGGACGCCGAGCATCAACGGCTTCAAGCGGTTCGAGCCGAACTCGTTCGCGCCCTACACCGCCTCGTGGGGGTACGACAACCGGATGACTGCGGTTCGCGTGCCGCCGGGGGTCGTCCGGACGGAGACGCGGATCGCGAGCGCCGACGCCAACCCCTACCTCGTCATCGCGGGAACGATCGCCGCCGGTCTCGACGGGCTCCGACGCGAGCTCGAGCCGCCGGCGCCGGCCGAGGGCGATCCGACCGGCGATCGGCCAACGCTCCCCCGCTCGCCCGAGCTCGCCCTGCGTGCGCTCGAAACCGACGACGCGCTCGTCGATCTCCTCGGCGAGGACGTCGTGCGCGTATACACGGCCTCCAAGCGGCGCGAGCTGGAGGCGTTCCGGAACCACGTCACCGACTGGGAACGCGACCAGTACGTGAAGACGGTGTAGGACGCCAAGGTCGTCTCGGCTGCGAAGTCCGCCTCGGCTGCGAAGTTCGTCTCGGATGGCAGTCCGTCTCGGATGCGAAGTTCGTCTCGACCGTGAGGCCGGCTCTCCGTGGAAGGGGATCGGACGTGAGACCGGCCGTCACGCGGAGGCCATCCCGCGTTCCCTCCGAGGGTATGGGGAAACATTCAGTATGGATCCGTCTGTTGGAACGTATAGAGCAAACTCATGACGGATGCAGCCACCTTGTTAGAACCGTTTGTCGTCCCACCCCCGACTCTGGATGAACGGCGCGCGGCACGGATCGCCGAACGCGAGTTCGGCACGCAGGGGACGGCCACCGAACTCGGCGGGGAACGGGACCAGAACTTTCGGATCGACGTCGACGACGGCGAGGCATACGTCCTGAAGGTCTCCAGCCCGGCCGATGACGACGCATCGCTCGATCTGCAGACGGAGGCGCTGCGCCATATCCAACGGACCGATCCCGACCTCCCGGTGATGGAGCCGGTGCCGACGATCGATGGGTCTCCGTGGACGACCATCGAGGACGAGGAGACGTATCACGTGCGGCTGTTCACCCACGTTCCGGGACGACCCGTCCCGGGGCAGGGCCTCGACGCGGAGGCGCTCTTCGAATACGGGGCGGTCGTGGCGCGGCTCGGGAAAGCGCTGCGCGGCTTCTTTCATCCCGACGCCGACTACGATATCCTGTGGGATCTGCGGCACGTTCCCGAACTTCGGTCGCTGCTCGACAGCGTGACCGACCCCGATCGACGCGAGCTCGCGGAACGGATCCTCGATCGGTACGAGGACCGGGTCGAGCCCGAGTTCGATTCGCTCCGTGCGCAGGTGATCCACAACGACCTCACGCTGGATAACGTCCTCCTGAACGGTGCCGATCGCGTCGGCGGCATCGTCGATTTCGGCGATCTCACCCACACCGCGCTCGTGAGTGACCTGGTGATGGCGGTGGCAAGCGTGATGTACCGTCGCGAGGACCCGATCGAGGCGGCCCAGGACGTGATCCGAGGATACGTCAGCGTCACACCTCTCGAGGACGAGGAGGCGGAATTGCTGGCGGATCTCGTCGCGGCACGACACCTCACCTGGGGCGTGACGGTCGCGTGGCGGCTCGCGGAGCATCCCGAAAAGACGGACGCCCACAGCGTGGACGGCGTCGATGACGGGTGGGACCTCCTACGATCGCTCGATGAACGGGGGCTTGACGTCATCGGTCGTCGCCTCCGAGCCGCCGCACAATCCGGGGCCGTCCCGCATTCCCGGACCGACACGTCGGAATTGCTGTCTCGGCGCCGTGAGGTGCTCGGGTCGTCGCCGCTCTCGTACGACGACCCCGTTCACTTCGTCGACGGCGATGGAGTGTGGTTGTACGACCCAGCCGGGCGTCGCTACCTCGACGCGTACAACAACGTTCAGGTCGTCGGGCACGCGAACCCGGCGGTCGCGGACGCCATCGCGGGGCAGGCACGCACGCTTGCCACCAACACGCGGTATCTCCACGAAGCGCCGGTGAAGCTTGCCGAACGGATCCTGGCGACGATGCCCGACGAACTGGACCGCGTGCTGTTCGTCAACTCCGGCAGCGAGGCGACCGACACCGCGTGGCGACTGGCCACGGCCGCGACCGGAAACGCGGGCGCGATCGTCTCGGAGAACGCGTATCACGGGATCACGGAGGCGACGACCGCACAATCCCCGACGATCTGGCCCGAGGGGATGGATCCGGACCACGTCGAGACGGTCACTCCCCCGATCGACGACGTGCACCACGAGGATCGAACGGCCGCGGATCCGGTCCAGGCGGATCCGGTCCAGGGGATGACCGAATCGCTGGCCACGCTCGAGAAACGGGGGACGGGAACCGCGGCGTGGATGTTCGATCCGCTGTTCACGAGCGACGGCATCCATCCCCCTCACGAGGCGCGAACGGGATCGATGGTCGATCGCGTCCACGAGGCGGGCGGGCTCGTCATCGCGGACGAGGTACAGGCCGGGTTCGGCCGACCCGGGGAGTCCCTCTGGGGCTTCCGGAACGCGGGCCTCATCCCCGACATCGTCACGATCGGCAAGCCGATGGGCAACGGACATCCCGTCGCCGCCGTCGTGACGCGGTCGGAGATCGCCTCGACCCTGTACGACCGGACCGGCTTTTTCAGCACGTTCGGCGGGAATCCCGTCTCCTGTGCGGCCGCGTTGGCGGTGTTCGACGAGATCGAGAAGCGGGACCTGCTGTCGCACGTCGTCGACGTCGGCGCCTACCTGCAGGACGGGCTCGCGGAACTGGCTGCAGAACACGAACGCATCGGCGACGTTCGTCAGCAGGGACTGATGGTCGGCGTCGAGCTCGTCAGGGGCCCCGAGATGCGGGAACCGGCATCGAGCGAGGCGACCGCGGTCGTCAACGAGCTGCGTCACCGCCGGGTGCTCATCGGGTCGACCGGCGCGGACGGGAACGTGTTGAAGATCCGGCCGCCGCTGGTGTTCGAACGATCGCACGCGGATCGGTTGCTTGCGACGCTCGACGACGTCCTCTCGGATCTACCGCGTCACGGCTGAAAGCGATCGGTTCGAGCGATCGGTTCGAGCGATCGGTTCGGCCGCGCCAACCAGCGTGTCCGTGTGGGTTGGCTCCGTGTGAACAGGCCGTTTCAGGCGCCGTGTGAACGGGCCGTATCAGGCGCCGTGTGGGAAAAACGTCGACCACGTCGCGGAAGCGAACGGCGTTCGAAACGGGAGCGGCTCTACCGCTGGCGGAGCAGTTCGCTGGCGACGATGAGCGAGATGCTGAACAGCAGCACCATCGCGCTGATCGCGTTGATGACCGGGTCGGTCCCGTGTTGGACCTTCGACCAGATGTAGATCGGGAGCGTGTTCTGGACGCCGCTCGTGAAGAAGGCGATCAGGAAGTCGTCGAACGAGAGCGTGAACGCGAACAGCGCGCCGCTGATGATCCCGGGCATCAGGATCGGCAGGGTCACCCGGCGGTAGGTCTGCCACTTGCTGGCACCCAGATCGCGGGCGGCCTCCTCGAGTTCGGGGTCGAACCCGCGCAGGCGTGCGCTCACGGTGATGACGACGAACGGAGTCACGAAGACGAGCTGGCCGAGCATCACGGTTCGCAGCGAGGTGTTGAACCCGAGCACGTTGAACCACAGCAGCAGCGCGATCCCGAGGATGAGCCCGGGGATCGTCATCGGCGCGATCACGAGCGCGCGGAACAGCCCCTTCCGACGGAAGCTCCCGCGGACCAGGGCGATCGCGCCGAGCGTGCCGAGGACGGTCGCGCCGACCGTGACGAACGCGCCCACGTAGAGGCTGTTGAGCGTGGACTGGATGAGTCGATCGTCGTTGACCATCTGGGTGTACCACTGCATCGTGAACCCGTCCCAGGGGAATCCCGAGAAGGTCCCCTGCTCGAAGGAGAAGAGGATCAGGACGGCGATCGGCGCGTACAGGAACGCGAAGACGAGGAGTGCCCAGACGGACATCCAAGAGCTCCCGACCGCATTCAGGACCCGGTTGATCGCGGCGCCGATCGGCGACTCCTCGCTTGATCCGGCTCGTTCGGTCGCGGTGTCAGTGTCCACGGACATCGTTAGAACATCTCCTCCACGTCGGTGTAACCCATCAGTCCCCAGAGGACGCCGCCGACGATCAGCATCAGGACGCTGCCGAGGGCAGCCCCCAGCGGCCAGTCGCTCCCGATCCCGAAGGCGTACTCGATGCGGGTCCCGACGAACAGTTCGCCGCCGCCGATCATCGCGGGCACGATGTAGGCGCCCATACTGAAGATGAACACGAAGATGATCCCGCCGACCAGCCCGGGGATCGACAGCGGAAGCACGATCCGCTTGAACACCTCGCGCCGGCTCGCTCCGAGGTCGTAGGCGGCCTCGATGAGCGACTCATCAAGCTTCTCGAGGCTCGTGTACAGCGGGAGAATCATAAAGGGCAACCAGAGGTAGGTCAGCCCGAGCCAGATCGAGAACTTGGTGTTGATGAGCCAGCCGATGGGCTCGTTGATGATGCCGAGCCAGACCAACAGCCCGTTGAGGACGCCCTGCGAGCCGAGGATGATCTGCCAGCCGTACACGCGCACGATGTAGTTCGTCCAGAACGGGATCATCACGAGCACGACCAGGATGTTCTTGTACTCACCGCCGAACCGGGCGATGTAGTAGGCAAACGGGTACGCGACGACGATCGCGGTCGCCGTCGTCGCGAGCGCG
This sequence comes from Halopenitus sp. POP-27, assembly GCF_029889855.1. Taxonomy (NCBI): domain Archaea; kingdom Methanobacteriati; phylum Methanobacteriota; class Halobacteria; order Halobacteriales; family Haloferacaceae; genus Halopenitus; species Halopenitus sp. POP-27. The sequence continues at coordinate 146,233 of NZ_JARANU010000005.1, forward strand.
ATGAGCGTCGTGTTGATGAACGCCACCCGGTTGGCCGACCCGGTGAACACCTCGAAGTAGTTGCCGAGGGTGAACTCCTGAACCAACACGAGGTCCTCCATCCCGATCGTCGCGATGTAGAACATGATCGCCACGGGGGCCAGGAAGAAGAGGACCTCGAGGAGCAGGATCGGCCCGCCGGTCACGAGGAAGCTGTTCGACTCGCGGACGCGATCGAGTATAGTTCGAAGTATGGTATCTGTTCTACTGTGAGTCTCCACCATACTCCCCTTTGATCGAACTCTATCCAATATATCTTCCGATCGGGGCTACACATCCATACGGTACCGGATCGCCCGATGGCCAGAGTATCGAATTTCAACCAACAAAAGCGGTATCGGTTGGACCAGAGTAGAATATTTACGGCCAATGGTGGATTATATGGTAAGTTTTATATAACGGAGATACCATACTAGGGTAGACCCAAGATGAATGCCCACACACCTGACTCGGGCGACGCGGTCGGATCGGGACACTCGACGGCGTCGCGCCGTCGATTCGTTCAGGCAGCCGGCGCGGTCGGCACTGCGGCGGTGGCCGGCTGTCTCGGCGGCGGCGGCACGACCGAACTGAACGTCCTCACCTGGGAGGGGTACGGCACGGACGCGATCGTCGACACGTTCGAATCCGAACACGACGCGACCGTCAACATCAGCCTCCTCTCGAGCGACCCCGAGGGACTCAACATCCTCCAGAGCGGCGGAACGGAGGATTACGACCTGCTCACCCTCAACAACACCTGGGCAGCCCGCCACGCGGAGGCCGGCACGATCGAACCGCTGTCGCCGGACGACTTCCCGGCGATGGACAACTTCCTCTCGGAGTTCCAGTGGCCGTTCAGCTCCTTCGAGTACGATGAGGAGATGTACGCGCTTCCCACCCGCTGGGGCTGGGACACGCTGACGGTCAACACTGACCAGGTCGAGGAGGGCCATTACGACTCCTACGAAGTGCTCTGGACGGGCGGTCCCGACGGGCAGTACACGGACCGGATGGGCATCATGGACTGGCCGACCTGGAACATTCCGAAGATCGCGCAAACGCTCGGGTACCCGCCCTTCGAGCAGACCGACGAGCAGCTGGACGACGTCTTCGATCACCTGGTGCAGATGTTCGACCAGTTCAACGCGATCTACAGCGGAACGAGCGCCATCCGCCAGGCGTTCCTCCAGGAGGACATCGTCATCTCCCCGGTCGGGAACTTCACGATGTCGGAGCTGCGCGCGGAGGGCAACGACTGGGTCAACGTCGTCCTGCCCGAACAGGGCGGGATGCAGTGGACCGAGGGGATGTGTCTGGTCGAGAACCCGACCGACCGCGAGCTCGCGATCGACTTTATGAACACCGTCATCTCCCCGGAGGGGCAGCGGAGCATCGCCTGGGAGCCCGCCGCCAAGAGTCCGCCGGTCAACACGGAGGCGTTCGACCTGTTCAGCGCCGACGAACAGGAGGCGCTTATGTTCACCGACGAGGGATTCGACGCCGCCGAACGGATCGCCAACCAGACCACGCCCTACGAATTCTCGTCTATGACCGACCAGTGGACGGACATGTGGGAAGAAGCGAAGGCCGAAAGCGGCGTCTAAGCGCCCGCGACAGCCGTTCTCACCCGGGCGTTCATTACCCGGGAGTTCATTATGAGTACCAAAATGGATACACACGACCCCGAGGAATCGGCCGAGACGGACCACGACGAGGCGACCGACCCCTCCGCGGACCGCACCGCTGCGACGTCGACGCGCGGCACCGTCCAACTGGACGCGCTCAGAAAGGAGTTCGACGACGTCGTCGCGGTCGACGGCGTGAACCTCGAGATCGAGGCCGGCGAGTTCCTCACGCTGTTGGGGCCGTCCGGCTGTGGGAAATCGACCACCCTGCGGATGATAAGCGGCCTCGAGACTCCCACCGACGGGACGGTATCGATCAGCGGCGAGGACGTGACGAACGTGCCCGCGAACGCTCGAAACACCAGTATGGTGTTCCAGGAGTGGGCGCTGTTCCCGCATATGACTGTCGAGGAGAACATCTCCTTCGGCCTCGAGATGGACGGCGTTCCGGAGGACGAGCGCGAGGAGCGCGTCACGGAAGCGCTGGAGATGGTCGAGCTGCCCGGCTATCACGAGCGCCAGGCGACCGAGCTGTCGGGCGGCCAGAAACAGCGCGTCGCGATGGCACGCGCGATCGTCCGCGAGCCCGACGTCCTCCTGCTGGACGAGCCCCTGGCAAGCCTCGACCGGAAGCTCCGACAGCATATGCAGGTCGAGCTCAAGGAGATCCAGGAGCAGCTGGGGATCACGTTCATCTACGTGACTCACGACCAGGAGGAGGCGCTGACGATGTCCGACAGGATCGCGGTGATGAACGACGGCCGGATCGAGCAGGTCGGCCCGACCGACTCGCTGTACAAGTCGCCGGAGACGCAGTTCGTCGCCACGTTCATCGGCGAGACGAACCTGTTCGAGGGGACGATCGACGGCGACGGCGCCGTTCTCGAGACCGCCGACGGACCGGACGTCGCCATCGGCGAGTACCCCGACCACGCGGGCCGATCCGTGGCGGTCTCGGTTCGGCCCGAGGAGGTCGTCCTCACGCCGCCCGGCGAGAGTCGCGGCTACGCCAACGAGTGGGACGGCACCGTCACCGACGCGATTTATAAGGGGTCGCTGAAGGTGTACCAGGTCGACGTCGACGGCCACACCTTCGAGGTCGAACGGCAGGTCAACGAGGAGGTCGACGAGTTCGACGCCGGCGACGACGTCACGGTGAGCTTCCCGACCGGCGCGTGCGAACTCATCCTCGAGTAGCGAAACGGTATACCCACTCGATCGGCGAAATGACGGGGTCGGCTGCCGACCGATGTCGGAAGAGCCGGTGCACGCACGGGCCCGTCCGTCGATCGTGGCGACCGAAGGCGGCGGTCGTCGAAGCCAGTCGATGAAGGTTTAATACCATCCACATCACATCACCACATATGCTTCACAATCGCGGTCCGCTGTTGACGATCGACGTCGGCAGCCGGGAGACGACACGGGAGGACATCGCAGAGATCAACGAGCGGTACATCGGGGGGCGGGGCGTCGGCACCCGACTCGCACACGAACGGATCCCGTTCGACGCCGATCCGTTCGGGCCGGAGAACCGGCTCGTGTTCTCGACGGGGCCGATGCAGTCGTCGACGATGAGCTTCACGGGGCGGATGAGCTGTACCGGCGTCTCGCCGCTGACCGACGGCCTGCTCTCGAGCAACGCCGGCGGCTTTATGTCCCGGAACTTCGCCGACACGGGCTACAGCGCGGTCGAGATCACCGGCGCAAGCGACGAACTGATCGCGGTCCACATCCGCGATGACGGCGTCGAGTTCGAGCCGGTTCCGGAACTGGCCGGCGAGACGGTCGGCGAGACGGTGGCGTACCTCGAGGCGGAACACGACATCACCGCCGACCAGACCGCCGTCATCGGCCCGGCCGGCGAGAACCAGGTCCGGTTCGCCTCGATCATGACCTCCGAGGAGCGTGCGTTCGGTCGCGGCGGACTCGGCGCCGTGCTGGGGTCGAAGAACGTCAAGGCGATCACCGTCGAAGGCGATTCGGCGCCCGAGATCGAGATCCCGTCCACCCAGATGGAGATCCATCGAGAGGCCGCCACCGACGACAACATCATGAAGCGACAGGGGACGGTCGCCGTGATGGATCTCGCCAACGCGATGGAGGGGCTGCCCTCCTACTACTTCTCCGAGCGCGAGTTCGCGGGCGTCGAGGGGATCAACGGCTCGGCCGTCGAGGAGAAGAAGTACAAGAAGGGCACCTGTTCGGCCTGCGCGTTCGCGTGCAAGCTCCCGACCCGCGACGAGGAGCGCGGCGTCGAGACCGAGGGTCCCGAGTTCGAGGTCGCGATGGCGTTCGGCTCGAACTCCGGCGTCGACGACATCGTCGACGTGATGCAGTCCAACGAGCTGTGTGACCAGTACGGCCTCGACGCGATCTCGGCGGGCAACACCGTGGCCGCCTACCTCGCCAGCGAGGACGCGTTCGGCGACGTCGAGTTGATCCACGAGACCGTCGAGAAGATCGCCCACCGCGACGGGATCGGGGACACGCTCGCGGAGGGGATCGACCGATGCCACGAGGAGCTCGGCGTCGAGAACTGGACGGTCAAGGGGATGGACTTCGCGGCCCACGAGGGGCGCGTCCTGCACGGACAGGGGCTTTCCTACGCCGTCTCCAACCGCGGCGCGGACCACATGTACTCGGTCTTCTACTCCGTCGAGTATCCCCTGGTTCCCGAGGAGGACGCCCTCGATCCCGAGGGCACCCTCGGGAAGGCCGACCGGCTCGTCGAGCGCGAGAACCTGATGGCGGTCAACGACGCCGGCGTCGTCTGCAAGTTCTCCCGGGACTACATGAACCCGGACCGCTACGAGGCGCTGTTCGGCGCCGACTTCGAGGACCTCCTCGCCGTCGGTGACCGCATCGTCACCCTCGAGCGCCACTTCAACAACCAGCGCGGTCTCGACCGCGAGGACGACACGCTCCCGTACGACCTGCCGGACCTCGAGGAGGCCCTCGGGGAGTACTACGACGCCCGTGGGTGGGAGGACGGCGTCGTCCCCGACGCGGCCGTTCCGGCCTGATCGCGTCGACGCCGGCGAACCCGGGCGATCGAAGCAGCTCCCGCCGATCCCCGTCTCGCGTACGGTTTCGCCGTCGCCGTCGCGACACTCGGAGCGATGAGTCCGCCGAACCCAAGACGCTATCAGCGTATAATACACACAGTATATATAAAAATCAGACAGATCGCCGAGAATCCGACGAGGCCGTCGAGGGGGCCGAGTGAGTGCGAGAGACGGCACGTCACAGCGCTTCAGTACCTCGGATCTGCTGAATGGGACGACGATCATCGGACCGTAATCGACGATCGAAACTCGTCGATCGAATCACCAACACAGAGGCTGTACCGGCCGTGTACTGGAGAATCCCGTTATGACGTCTCTACGTGGTTTAAGAACGGTTCGAACATATATGATAGCGTAGTGTATTGATGGAGAGTCACATAGCCGATCGGTAGTGTCGTGGTGTCACACCCCGTCGATGACGGGATCGACACGGCGTCGGGGACGCGCGTCGATGTCGGCGAGCCGGGTGGCGAGCCCCGCGGGGCGACAGGTTTCGGCAGCATTTATACTCCGCTGTGGAGAGGAACCGGTATGGACGACATCACCTTCGGCACGGGCGGCTGGCGAGCACGGGGCGACCGCTTCAGCGACGAGCGCGTGCGCATCGTCGGACAGGGGATCGCAACCTATCTCCGCGATACGGCCGTCGAAACCGGCGGCGCCGTCGCGGTGGGGTACGACGCACGGGCGACCTCCGAAGACGCCGCCGAAAGCCTCGCGGACGTGCTCTCGGCCAACGGGTTCGACGTCTCGGTCACCGATCGGGATCGCCCGACGCCGGTCCTCGCGTACGCGGTCGCCCGGGGCGACTACTGCGGCGGGGTGATGGTGACGGCCTCCCACAACCCGCCGGAGTACAACGGCATCAAGTTCATCCCGTCGGACGCGGTCTCCGCGATGCCGTCGGTGACGGACGCCATCGAGGAGCGACTCGGGGCGCCGACCGCACTCCCCGAGGCGGACCACGGGACGGTCGACCGGTTCGATCCGGTGGCGATCCACGCCGAGCACTCCCGACAGCTCGTCGGTGACTTCCTCGACGTCGACCTCTCCGACCTCACGGTCGTCTACGACGCGATCCACGGGAGCGGCCGCGGGGTGACGGACACGCTCCTCGAGGACGCCGGTGCGACCGTGATCCGGCGCCGCTGTGAGCGGGATCCGACCTTCGGCGGTCAGACTCCGGAGCCGAGCCCCGAAACGCTCGCGGGGCTCCCGGAGGCGGTGGCCGAACACGATGCCGACCTCGGGATCGCCAACGACGGGGACGCCGACCGGATCACGGTCTGTTCTCCGGATCGAGGAGTGTTGAGCGGGCACCTCCTGTTCGCGGCGCTCTTCGAGGCGCTGCTGACGGACGCGGACGCGACGGGACCGGCCATCCGAACGGTTTCGACCACGTTCCTGATCGATCGGATCGCGGAAGCACACGGCGTCGACGTCCACGAAGTCCCGGTCGGGTTCAAGTGGATCGCGGACGGGATGGCGACCCACGACGGCCTCTTCGGCGGCGAGGAGTCCGGCGGGTACACGATCCGCGGCCACATCGGCACCAAGGACGGCGTCCTGATCGCGCTGCTTGCGGCGGCGGTGGCCGCCGTCGAGCCGTTCGATGACCGGTTGGACCGACTCTTCGAGGAGCACGGGCGGATCTATGCGGACAAACGGAGCGTGGCGTGTGACGAGGCGGCGAAACCCCGGCTCGTCGAGGCGCTCGAAGCCGACGTCCCCGACCGGATCGCGGGCGATCCGGTCGCCGAAACCGTCACCGTCGACGGGTTCAAGTTCCTGCTCGATGACGGCTCGTGGGTTCTGCTCCGCCCGAGCGGAACCGAGCCGAAGATCCGGGTGTACGCCGAGACCACCGATCCGGACCGGCTCGAGCCGCTCCTCGATGCCGGCAGCGACCTGGTCGCCGCCAGGCTCGGCGGGACGGGCGAGGACTGACCGAACGCGACGTCCCGAGGGGCCGACCGAACGCGACGTCCCGAAGGATTGACCGAACGCGATGGGACGCTTTCGCCGGTCGGCTCCCGAAACATCCTTATAGGAAGTGTTAGTATCACGTTCCATGGCTTCGGCTCTCACGGTAGACGGTGTCATCAAGCGATTCGGGGACGTGGTCGCCTGCGACGACGTGTCCTTCGAGTTGGAACAGGGGGAGTTCTTCTCCCTACTCGGACCGAGCGGCAGCGGCAAGACCACGACGCTCCGGATCGTTTCGGGGTTCGAGACGCAAAGCGACGGAACCGTCCACATCGACGGCGAGGTCGTCAACGACGTGCCGCCGAACGAGCGGGACGTCAATTTGGTCTTTCAGGAGCTGGCGCTGTTCTCACACCTGACGGTCCGTGAGAACCTCGCGTACGGGCTGAAACGTGACGGCGTCGACGCGGAGACGATCGACGCCCGCGTGAACGAGTACCTCGAACTCGTCGACCTCGCGGGGTACGAGGACCGCGACGTTCGAGACATGTCCGGCGGTCAACAACAGCGCGTCGCGCTTGCACGCGCGCTCATCAAGGAGCCGCCGATCGTCCTGCTCGATGAGCCGCTGGCGAGCCTCGACCGAAAGCTTCGGAAGGAGCTGCGGGTCGAATTAGCCCGGATCCAGTCGGAGACCGGGGTCACGTTCTTTTACGTCACCCACGATCAGGAGAGCGCGATGAGCATGTCGGATCGCCTCGCGATCATGCGCGACGGGAAGATCCAGCAGATAGGGACCCCCGAGGAGGTATACGACGAGCCGGCCAACCCCTTCGTCGCCGACTTCATCGGCGACGCGAACGCCTTCTCGGGCCGGATCGGCGTCGAGGACGGGGTCACAACCCTCACCGACGGCGACCTCTCGCTCCCGATCCCGGACGTCGACACGGTCGGTGAGGCGACGGTCGTCGTCCGCCCGGAACACGTCCGTCTGCACGGACCGGAGACGGACGGACTCGCAGTTCGGATCACGAACAAGGAGTACCACGGTTCATCGACGCGGTATATCGCGACGGCCGGACGGGACCGACAGATCCAGATCGAATCCGACGAGACCGGCTTCGAGATCGGCGACGAGGCGTCGGTGACGATCGACGACGTGCGGATCTTCGAGTGACCGTCGATGCCACACTACGTGGGCATCGACCTCGGTGCGACCAACGTTCGGGCGGCCGTGGGGGACGAGACGGCGACGATCGTCGCACGCGCACGCGAACCGACGCCGGACGGACCGACCGGAGAAGCCGTCACCGCGACCGTTCGCGAAGTCGTTCGGGCGGCGTGTGCGGAGGCGGCCGTCGATCCGACCGCGGTCGCGGGTGCCGGGATCGCCTCGATGGGACGGCTCGACGTCGACGCAGGGACGGTGACGGTCCCGTCGAACCTCGGAGACGATATCGACGGGATCCGCCTGGTCGAGCCCGTCGCGACCCTGCTGGACCTCGACCCCGAGTCGGTGACCCTTCGCGGGGACACGCAGGCGGGCGCGATCGGCGACCGGTTCCACGCGCATCCGACGGTCGACGATCTCGTGTATCTCACCATCTCCTCGGGGATCGGCGCGGGCGTCATCGCGGACGGTGACCTCCTGCGGGGCCGGAACTCGAACGCGGGCGAGGTGGGCCATCAGACGATCGACGCGGACGGAACGATGACCTGTGGCTGCGGGCAGTCGGGTCACTGGGAGGCGTACTGTTCGGGGAACAACATTCCGCGGTTCGCGAGACGTCTCTTCGAGGAGGGGACGTCCGACACGGCGCTGCCGATCGACGACGAGTCGTTCACCGCCGCGGACGTCTTCGCGTATGCGGGCCGGGACGCGTTTGCGGACCACGTGATCGACCGCGTGACGGCGCTGAACGTGCTCGGCGTCGCGAACGTGGTGCACGCGTACGCGCCCGACGTCGTGACGCTGAGCGGCGCGGTCGTGACCAACAACCCGGACACGATCGTCGATCCGATCCGGGACCGACTCCCGCCGAAACTCGTCGTCGACACGCCCGAGGTCACCGTCAGCGACCGGGGCGACGCGGCGGTGCTCGAGGGCGCGCTCGTGCTCGCGTTGCCCGACGACGTGCGGGCGTAAGCGTGAGCCGGTCCGAAGGCATCGGTCCCCGTTCGGGCCCCTCGCCTCGGGAGACGTCACCCCGACACGCGTTCACGCTTAAAAGCGCTCGGCGCCGTGACTGTAGAACCAGTCGTCGGGGTAGGGGTACCACCACTCCTGGATGGTCGGATTCCAGTCGATGACCCCCATCTTCGTCCGCCGGAAGGCGTTCAGGCCCTCGCGGCCCAGCTCCCGGCCGATCCCGGAGTGTTTCCAGCCGCCGAAGGGGATCGCGTCGTTGTCGATCATCGGGTTGTTGACCCACACCATCCCCGCCTCGAGTTCCTCGTAGGAGCGCATCGCCTCCTCGAGGTCAGTCGTGAACACCGAGGCGCCGAGGCCGTAGTCGGTGTCGTTCGCGAGTTCGATCGCCTCCTCGAAGGAGGAGACCGAACAGATCGGCGCCACGGGGCCGAAGGTCTCCTCACGCATCACCGCCATCTCCGGCGTCACGCCGGTCAGCACGGTCGGCTCGTAGAACCAGCCGACCTCCTGGTCCGGCGGGACCCGACCGCCGTGTTCGATCGTGGCGCCCGCCTCGACCGCCTCCTGGACCTGCCGGTCGACCGCATCACGGGCGTGCTCGCTGACGAGCGGGCCGATCTCGGCGTCCTCCAGGCCGTTGCCGATCCGGAGATCGCGCGCCATCTCGACGAGGCCGCCGACGAACTCGTCGTGAACGTCCTCGTGGACGAAGAAGCGCTCGGAGGAGGTGCAGACCTGTCCCGAGAGGTGGAACGCCGCCGTGGCGGATCCGGCGATCGCGACCTCCATCGGGGCGTGTTTCGAGACGAGCATCGGGTCGTTCCCGCCGGCCTCGATGACGCTCGGCTTGAGTCCCTCGGCGGCCGCGGTGTTCACCGCACGGCCGGTCTCGACGCCGCCGGTGAAGGCGATCGCGTCGGTGTCGTCGGAGCGTATCAGCGACTGGGCGGTCTCGCCGTCGCCGGTGACACACGAGACCAGCCCCTCGGGGAGGCTCCGGAAGTGACGTATGAACCGCAACGTCGACAGCGGCGTTTGCTCGGACGGTTTGACCACGACGGCGTTGCCGGCCGCCAGCGACGCGGCGACGGTCCAGGCGGTCAGGAGGACCGGGAAGTTCGACGGGACGATGTGGACGGTCACGCCGTAGGGGAAATACCGGTGGAACTGGAACGACTCCGGCTGGTTGGTTCCGGGGATCGATCCCGCCTCGTCGCGGGCCAACTCGGCGTAATACCGGAAGACGTGGGCGACGTTGTCGATCTCGCCCTCCGACTCCGGATACGGTTTTCCGTGTTCCCGGGTCATCAGCGTCGCGTCGGCCTCGACGTCCGCCGACTCGATCGCGTCGGCGACGTCGTGGAGCGCGGCTGCCCGGGTCGCGGCGTCCGTCCGTCCCCACTCGGCCTGCGCGCGGACGGCGTCATCGACCACCGACTCGGCCTCCGACGGGTCACAGACCGCGATCTCCCCGACCGGCTCCTCGGTGGCCGGATCGATCACCGCCATCGTTCCCTCGGACCGGCTTTCCCGATACTCGTTCCCGCGGAAGATCTGCCGCCCGAAGGGGTCGAACTCGGTCATCGGATCATGTACACCTTCCGAACGGTCTCCTCGACGCGGCACGTCCCCGTCCAGCCGGCCGGGAACAGGACCGTCGTTCCGGGTTCGATCTCGATCACGGTGCCGTCCTCGTGGGTGTAGGTCGCGTGCCCTTCGAGGAAGTAGCAGAACTCGTCGCGGTCGACCGCACACTTCCACGTGCCCGGCGTGCACGCCCACACGCCGCACTCGGAGCGACCGTCGGGACCCTTGTGAATGACCGTTCCGGCGGTTCGTGACTCGCCCTCGATCGGCTCGTCGACGACGCCCCAGTCGTCGAGGTCCTCGTCCGCGAGGGCGGCCGGGTCCTGAAGGACGCTGGCCGACGGCGACTCGCCGTCGTCAGCCATGGGTCTCCAGAACGTCCTCGAACAGCGTCGCCGCCTTCTTCCGGCCGTCGCTGGACTGCATGTCCTCGGCGGTGCGGTCGACGTTCTCCCGGATCGTCTCGTCGGTGAGACACGTCTCGATCGCTCCGGCGAGCTCGTCGTCGGTCCAGTCCGACCGGTGCAGCTTGACGCCGTGGTCGGTCTCGTCGACGCGCGTCGCGTTGTCGTGGCCGTCCCAGACGTACGGCATCACGATCGCCGGCGTTCCGTAGTAGAGACACTCGTTGAACGTGTTGTTGCCGCCGTGGTGGATGACGACGTCCGCGCGATCGATGACGGTCTGCTGGGGGAACCAGCTCTCGATCGCCACGTTTCCGGGAACCTCGAAGTCGTCGTAGGCGTCCTCGTAGTCGCCGACGTTGACGAGACAGCGGTACTCCTGCGTTCCGAGGAACTCGATCAGCCGCTTCATCAGGTCCGTGTCGCCGGCACCGAGACTCCCGAAGCTCAGGTACAGCAGGGGCGCGTCGTCCGCGGCGTCCAGGTCGGGGACCTCGTAGGACTCGTTCTCCTCGCGGATACAGCCGTTGAGGTACTGGAACCGGTCCGGATCCAGCTCATTCCACCGGTCCCATCGGAGCCGCTCGGGGTACTTGAGGAGGTTCAGGTACGGCGACGTCTCGTAGAACAGGCCCCGCGGGTAGGGGTCCTCGCCGTGCTCCTCGAGGAAGTCGTTGAACCGCTCGTGGACGTCCTCGATGACGTCCTCGTAGCGCCCTTGGAACTCGTGGTAGTGCTCGACGTCGTCCGCGCGGGCGCCGGACAGGTGCGGCGGGATGTTCGGATCCGGGATCTCGTTTTCCGAACACGAGGTGATCCGGACCCACGGGACGCCGTACTGTTTGGTCGACGGGTACAGGATCACGTTATCGACGACGATCAGGTCGGGGTCGATCTCGTCGAGGACCTCGGGGAGCTCCGTCTCGGCCCACTCCGCGGAGGCCACGATCGCATCGTAGGTCTCCTCGACGTAGTTGTCGAGCTGATCGATCGGATCCTTGTCGAAGTTCGGGATGTGGGTGTTGATGAACTCCTCCCATCCCGCGTCGGCGTCGGGATCCGACATCGGCACGTAGTGCTCCTCGAAGCCGTAGTCCTCGAAGACGCCCTCCATACTCGGGTCACAGATGAACACCGGCTCGTGGCCGCGATCGCGGCACACCTGTGCGATCCCGACCGAGTTGAGCGCCGGACCGTACGCCGCCTCCGGGAAGAAGGCGATCGTGGCGCCGTCGCTCATCGGTCACCTCCGGCGGTCGCTTCGGGATTGGCCACGCGTCTCGCGACTCTATCTCGGTGCGTGTTGCTAACGCCCATGGTTCGAGAGAACAGACCGATAGGATATAAAACTCACGTTACCACACGGCGCGCGTTGTCAATCCGGAATCAGACACCGCGGTCGGATTCGAACGTCGCGGTCAGATTCGGACGTCGCGGTCGGATTCGGACACGGCGACCGAGTTCACGTATCGCGGCGGTCGCGGCCGGTTCGATCAGTCGATACGGGGATCGAACCGGGCCGCGAACAGCGCCACGAGCAGCCCCGACAGCAACAGCATCGCGCCGATGGCGTTCATCTCCGGCGTCAGGTGGCGACGGAGGCGATCGAAGATCAAAAGCGGCATCGTGAACGTGTCCGGACCGCTCACCATGAACGTGATGATGAACTCGTTGAGCGACAGCAGCATCGCGAAGACGAACCCGGAGATCACGGACGGGAAGATCTGCGGGAGCACGACCAGCGCGAACGTCTCGCTCCGGCTCGCGCCGAGGTCACGGCTCGCCTCCGTGATCGCCGGCGGGAACGATCGGACGGCGGCGTAGATGATGAGGAACGTATAGGGGAACACGTAGATCACGTGGCCCAACAGCACGGAGAGGAACCCGAAGTCGAGCCCGATCGCCGAGAGGTACAACAGCAACGCGATCCCGATGAAGATGACCGGGATGAACATCGGCAGGAGGATCGAACCGAGGAGTCCCTTGATCCACTCCCCGGCGCCGTCGGCCTCCAGTCGCGCGAACCCGTACGCCGCTGGCAGGGCCAACAGCGTCGCGACGACCGCGCTGGCGACCATCAGTCGGACCGATAACCACAGCGCGGTCCAGAACTCGGCGTCGGCCGCCAACTGCCGATACCATTCGAGAGTGAAGCCGGTCAACGGGAAGAATCCGAGATCGTTTGCGTTGAACGACATCACGATCACGAGCGCCAACGGGAAATAGAGGAAGACGATCGTGAACCCGGCGAGCCAGCGCGTGGCGTCGAGATCGGACGGCAGCCGGGCGTCGACGCGGTCGCCGAGCGTTCCGAGTGCCGACTTGCCCGCCATCAGGTCATCACCTTCCGGAGAGTGAGCCATCGCGAGAGCCCCGCCAGCACCACGAGGACGAACCCGAACAGGACGACGCTATATGCCGCCCCGAGCGGCCAGTTGAAGCTGTCCTTGAACTGGTTGACGAGGACGTTCCCGTACCACAACGTTCGTGGGGATCCGACGAGTTCGGGGGTCACGTACGCGCCGATCGCGCGCCCGAAGATGAAGACGAACGACAGGACGATCCCGGGCATCGCGAGCGGCAGGATCACGTATCGGAGGACCTCGAACCGGTTCGACCCGAGGTCGTAGGCCGCCTCGATCTGGGATCCCGGGATCGCGTCCACCGACCCGTACATCGCGAACAGCGAGTACGGGAGATAGATGTACACCATCGTGGCGATCACCGCGAACTCGGTGTACAGCAGGCTGATCGGCTCCGCGACCGCGCCGATCCCGGTCAACACCTCGTTGATGAACCCTCGATCGCCCAACATCAGCATCCACGCCCAGGTCCGGACGATGTAGTTCGTCCAGAACGGGGCGATGGCGACGAGAATGAACAGCGTTCCCGATCGCCCGTCGAGCGTCTGGCCACCGTACCACGCTACGGGGAACGCCATCGCCGTCGTGACCACCGCGATGACGAGGACCTTCGCGAGCGTCTTGGCGAAGATGGCGATCGTCCGCGTCGACTCGAACAGAACCCGGTAGTGCTCGAGCGAGAAGCCGGGACTCCAGAGGTTCCCCTGCATCGGCCAGAAGCTGAAGTAGATGGCCCACACGAGCGAGAACAGGCCGATACCGACCATGACGGCGATCGCCGGCGCCGTCAACAGCAGATCGACGGCGGTGCGTCCCCGGCCGCGTGAGAGGGTGCGCGTGAGTTTCATAGGGGCTGTCGAATATCGATGCCGAGCACGCGAGCTACCCCTTCAGCTCCTGCCACATCTGCTGGGCAGTCTCGAGTTCCTCGTCGCCGAAGTATCGGCGCATCCGGAGCCGGTCCTCGTTCTCGAGGACGACCGACCGATGGTCGCGCTCGGTCTCGGTCATCCGATCGCGGGCGTCGAGATTTATCGGGAGGTTCCCCGCGTTCCGCATCTGTTGGATCGACGCGTCCGGCGAGGAGTAGTGGTCCATAAACTCGACCGCGAGGTCCGGATTGGGCGCGTCCGTGGCGAGCTGGTGGGCGTCCGCGTAGCCGTCGGTTCCGCCCGGCGGAACCGCCATCTCGACGGGATGGCCCTGATCCATCGCCAGGAATCCGGTGAGGTCCCATCCGTGCTGGACGACGACCTCCTCGTTGGCGATCAGCTTTAGATGCTGGTCCTGGGTCGACCAGAGCGTTCGATAGGCGGGGAAGGCCGCCTCCAGGGCGTCCCGACAGGCCTCGAGGTCGCTCGGCGGATGCGGATGATCGTCTCCGAGGTAGTATCCCGCATCGGCGAAGGCTGCGATCGGCCAATCGCGCATCGCGATCCGCCCGTCGAGGTCGTTCGACTCGATCACGTCCGGATCGAAGAGGTAGTCCCAGGAAAGCTCGTCCGGCTCCTCGTCGATGACGTCGGTACGGTACATCGGCCCGGTCATCCCGTACGCGTACGGGATCGCGGTCTGCGTCCCGTCGATGACACAGCCCGGAGCGGTCCGGGCGCGTTCGACCATATTCCCGAAGTGGCTCATGTCGTCGGTCGGGATCGGTTGGACGAGGTCGGCGTTCCACAGCGGCTCGACCCAGTTGTTGGTCACGCCGATCACGTCGACTTCGCCCTGATACTGCGTTCGCATCAGCCCGACCGCCTCGGAGTTCGTCGTTAGACTGATCACCTCGACGTCGACGCCGTGCTCCTCCTCGAACGGTTCGACGATCGAGTCGGGGTAATAGAAGTTGTACCCGAGGATCGTGAGCGTCCGGTCGCCGGAACCCGTGCTGCCCTGCGTGCCGCCGTTGCCACCGCCGGATCCGCCCTCGTTCCCGTTCCCGTTGCCGCCGTTACCACCGTCGCCGCCGTTCCCAAGACACCCGGCAAGCCCCGTTCCGAGGCCCCCGACGACGCCGAGTTTGGTGAGGAATCCACGCCTGTCGTTCGACGGAGTCGGATCTGCGCGACTCGACGACTGCTTTCTTGTCATGGTTCGTCACGACAAGTGCAACCATACTATATAACAGTTGTGAACGAGTGGCAGTATCCGTGGATGGACTCCCGCGATCGAGCGGTGCGAGAGTTCGTATATCTCAAAATTTATGAGGAGGGGGACCGAGATGACGGTATATGACAAGCGAGGCGAACGACGGCCGGCACCTTCGGACGGTGCGGAACGCCGTCGAGATCGTCGAATCGCTCAAGCGCCACAACGGCGCCAGAGTGACCGACCTGGCGGCCGAGTTCGACGTCTCCGACGGGACGATGCACACCTACCTGAACACGCTCCGGGCCGACGGGCTGGTGTACAAGGAGGACGGGGAGTACCGACTCACCTTGGAGTGGTTCACCCTGGGCACCGAACTCCGGGAACGGATACCCGTCTACCGTCACGGTACGGGGCCGGCGGATGACCTGGCACGGCGGACGGGTGACCTCGTCTACCTCGCGGTCGAACAGCGCGGGCGCGTGTACTACCTGTATCCGACACGCGGCGCCGACGCTCCGGAACCCGCGACGTCGGTCGGGACGGTCCGACCGCTCCACGCCGTCTCCGCCGGAAAGGTGTTGCTCGCGGCGATGCCCGACGAGAAGCGGGAGCACGTCCTTGAGGAGCTCACCTTCGAACCGGTCACCGAGAAGACGATCGTCGATCGCGACGAGTTCCGCGAGGAACTCGAACGCATCACCGACCAGGGGTACGCGCTCAACGACGAGGAGGAGTTCCTCGGCTCCCGAACCGTCGCGACGAGCATCGCTCACCCCGATCGGGGCGTTGCGGGGGCTATCTGTGCAAGCGGGCCGAAAACCCGATTCGACGACGACTACATCACCGATCTGCTCCCGTCGCTCAAGGAGACCGCAAACCGGATCGAGATCAACATCCAGCGGTCCGATCCGGTTCACTCGGAGTGACATACCTTCGTCATATACAAACTATAGTGATGGGAACGGGGTCTTCGGAGAATCCAGCACGGATCGGCGGATTCTGTGGTATGTTTCCACATCAAGGATTACGTTCATAATTTTGTAAGTATCCTGCCGGGGTTGGATGTATTTTGCAATATACAAACTAAATGGATCGCCGGAAACACAACTATTAATATAAGATGTCGTCATACGTGTGGCAATGACACGTCACTGTGGAGGGTACTAACCGATGCACGTACTCATCGTCGGGGCAGGCGTCGCCGGGTGCCACGCCGCCTTCGAGCTCGCCGCCGACCACGAGGTCACCGTTCTCGATCGCTCGGGCGTCGCCGCGGAAGCCACGGGCGTGTCGGCCGGGCTCGTGGCGCCGACGAACTACTACGACGACGAGCCCGCGATCGCCCGACACGCGAACCGATTCTTCCGTGAGTTCGACGGCACTCACGAGTTCACGTTCACGCCGCGTGACCGCCTCGACGTCCTCACTGACGGGGAAGCCGCGGACGGACGGGCGACAGCGGACGCGCTCGCGGCGGCGGATTTCGACGTGGAGTTCCTCGAGGCGCCCGCACTCCGGGATCGGTTCCCCGGGATCCGTGCCGACGGCTTCGCCGGCGCCGTTCGCTACGGTGACACCGGCTGGGTCGATCCCTACACGTACGCGAACGCGCTCCGGCAGACCGCACAGGAACGCGGCGCCGCCTTCGAGCTCGATCGTGAGGTCACCGGGATCCGCGCGGACGGGACCGTTCGCGGCGTCGACACCGCCGCGGGACCGATCGACGCGGACGCGGTCGTCGTCGCGGCCGGCTGGCGAACCGGCGACCTCCTCCCGACCGGCCTCTCGGTCCCGATCCGCCCGTATCGGACCCAATGTGTGGTCGTCGAGCCCGACGCACCGCTTGACGACACCTTCCCGACCGGTCGGATCGGCAGCGAACACCTCTACTTCCGGCCCGAGCACAACGGCGACCTCCTGATCGGCGGCGCACACGACACGATCGCGGATCCGCGGGCGGCCTCGGCCGACGCCGACGAGTCGTTCATGCTCGAGGTCGCGGAGTTCCTCCCGACGTTCTTCGCCGGCGCCGAGAACGCGGGCTTCGTCAACGGGTGGGCGGGCGTCGATACCGCCTCGCCGGACACCCGCCCCATCATCGACTCGCCGGTCGGCGCGCCCGACTCGCTGATCGTGGCGACCGGGTTCAACGGACTCGGCGTGATGACCTCGCCGGTCGTCGGGCCGACGGTCCGCCACCGGCTGACCGGCGCCGAGGCCCCCTTCCCGACGGAGCCGTTCGACGCCGACCGGTTCGAGGACGTCGGGCCGGATTTCGAGTATATATCGACGTCAGAAGTATGATATCTATTAAACACTATTAGTTAAATATACATATACGATAAGTATCTCCGGTGAAGCTCCCCGCTCACCATCAACACACTCCTGCGGCTACTCGATCACCATCGGTTCATCACATACCGGGCAGACGACTCCGCTCTCCGCTCCTTCGAGATCGGACTGTTCGCCCGTCCAGCCACAGATCGGACACTGTCTGGGTTCGGATCCGGACACGAAACGCCGTATCTACTCGTTGGGGAGGGAAAAACGTGGTGGCGCGTCTGAACCACGTGACGACCCTATTGGGGTATGTACCGACTGTACTGACCGATTCCGCGTGTGATCGTCGGTCACCGTTCGGGCGGGACGGAGCTGGATCGTCTCCGCACGGACTGGATACCCAGATCGAACGTGGTATCCGGTGGGACAATATTTACTTTCAGTGTGATATATTCATATCCGACATATCTGCAATATCTGTCGTTACGAGAGTACTCGATCGACGTCAACGGGAGCTTTCTCATATAAACATAAGACACTCACAA
>NZ_JARANU010000006.1:0-123922 GCF_029889855.1 Halopenitus sp. POP-27
TTGGGCGTATGGGAGACGATGACGGCGGTGTATCCCCGCCCTACTGCGCTACTCAGCCTTCGGCCTGCGTTGCTCGTTGAGGGCGGGGGCTTACCGCCTGCATTCAGCTAACCGCCGATGAACGAACTCGAGAATCCGATTCCCCAGATTGTCGAGGCCGTCGCGGAGACGGAGGACGTCGAGCCAGTCACGCTCGAGCCGCCGCTAGCCGAGGTCGTCGATCCGGATGCAGTAGAACCGTTAGTCGAGGATTCGACGGCGTCTGGCCTCGAGATTCGATTCGAGGATCGTGATCACGACATTCTCGTCGACGACAGCGGTCGCGTACAGGTCGACTAAAGCAGACAGAACTTCTCCTCGGTAGCGGTGTCCCACCGACGGTCACTCCAGCAGAGCGTTTGATACCCGCGGTCGTGCTCTCCGTGAGCGCGATCTCGTCGGCGTCCGCACCGACGAAGGTGGCGACGCGCTCCCGCACGCGGTCATAGTGTCGAACGCCTCGTACGGGTCGTTTCGCGTGCTCGTCTCGTACTCGTGTGACTGCACGAACTCGTCAGCAGCCTCGACGACGTACCGTGGGCTCGGCCCGTGGGCACCGAAATTCAGGTAGACGTCCTCGTGCAAGGCGGGCGTGTCGGCGCGGAGTTCCCTCGGGCTCATCTCGATGTCGGTGAGTTAGTCCCGATACTGGGTGATCAGTTCGCGAAGCGTCTGTTCGTTCTGGCCGCCTCGGAGCCGTTTCACCGGTTGCCCGTCGACGAACAGGACGAACGTGGGCGTGCTCTGGGCACCGAACTCGATGGCAGTTTCGAGATTTGATTCGATGTCGATCGTCAGGATCGTCGCGTCAGTGTCTTCCGCGAGTGTTTCGAGAACCGGCTTCATTCGTGTGCAGGTGCCACACCACTCCGTGTAGAACTCCACGAGTGCGACGCTGCTGTCTTCGACGACCGTTTCGAGGTCGTCGTCTCCAAGCGAAACCACGCGGTCCATCTCCGCTGTCTGTGTTGCCATTACGATACCATACGCGCCTGATGTTTAATAGTCTTGGGGCAACCACACAATACAATTTGGCTTGGTAGCTCCCCCAGCGACAGCGACTGGGAGAGCGACCCGGTCCAAAGAGACCGATCAGTGTGACTTCGTGGTCGATTGCGCACGGCCGAGCGCGCCTGCAAGCACCAGCAGGTAGCCCAGCCCATACTGGACATCCGGATCACGTAATCCGCGAAGCAGACCAACGGCCCCAACCTGCTCGGGAGAGCTCTGCTCGGCTTCTCCGACGCTCTCCAGCAGCGTTTGGATGCCATCACGAATATCGTCGTCCGCGGCCGTCTGCGCGACCTCGCCGACCGCAGCACCGGTACCGGCCAGTGATGTGACCATCTCGTCGTCGAGCGCCGCGGTCGCCAGCGAGCCTACCTCCGCGAGTTCGGCCAATTCGTCGAGCGTCCCGCTTTGCTGGAGCACGACGAGCGTGTCGAGCGCTTCGCGCAGTTCGTCGCCGTTCTCCCCGACTGTCTCGGCCAGTGCCACGGTCTCGTCCGTCGCGAGGCCGTCGGCGGACTCGGCGAGCGTCGACCCCGTGGCCGAGAGCTCGCGGACCATCTCGTCGTCGAGCGCGCTCTCGCCCAGCGAGATGACGTCCAGTAGCTCGTTGACGGCGTCGAGGTGCTCCACGAATTCGGCGACAGCTTCGGGGTTCCGTTCGATTGCCGCCTCCAACTCGGACGGGTCAGGGTTCTGCGGTTCAGACATGATCAGAGCAGTCCTCGTGCAGTCAGCCAGTAGGACTCGTTGTACGCCAGCTTCGACCAGTGAAGTTTCTCCGAGGGCGGCGCCGGCGACGGCGGATTCTCGTAATCGAACTCGACGAACGAGGCCGCATCCATCCCCGTCTCGATGAAGCACAGCGTCTTCCCGTCATAGGTCGCCGTCGCCGGGCGGCCGCGAATCTCGCTGGCGAGGCGCTGGCCGACGACGCCGGCCTGGTAGTGCGCGACGCTGCCCGCGTTCGGGACACCGGTGTCGGCGGTGTCGCCGAGCGCGTAGACGTTCTCAGCGGCCTCGGCTTCCAGCGTGTGCTTGTCGGCGTCGACCCAGCCGTCGTCGCCAAGCCCCGCCTCCTCGATGAGGTCGACGCCGGCGTGGGGCGGGATCGTCACGAGGAGATCGTAATCGAGTTCGGTCCCCTCCATCGACGTGATGGTTTTCGTCTCGGGGTCGATCGACTCGGCGTTGAAGAACGTCTCCACGTGGATGTCCCGTTCCTCCATAAGCGGGCGAGCCCACTCGGCGATGTGGGGGTTGCCGTGGACACGCTGGATCGGATACGTGTACGTGATATCGACATCCTCCCGGAGGCCGCGCTCGCGGAGCCAGTCGTCGGCCATAAAGACGAACTCCAGTGGGGCGGCCGGACACATGTGGGGCGTCCCGATGACGCTCAACACGAGGTCACCGTCAGTGAACTCCAGCAGTTCGTCGCGCAGGTCGGTGGCTCCCGACTCGCTGTAGTAGTCGTGACCGCCCTCCGTGAGGCCCGGAATCTGGTCGGGCTCCAGCGTCGACCCGGTCGCCAGCACGAGGTGATCGTAGCTGACTGGTGGAACATTCCCGTGGAACTGGAGCCGCTGGGCCTCGGTGTCGATGTCGGATACGCGGTCGATCCGGAGGTCGATTGCGTCGTCGACGAGGTCGTCGAGCTGGCGACGACCGTCGTCGAGTTCGCGCTGACCGAACGGCACGTACAGCCAGACCGGCTTGTAGACGTGGTCGGGGTCGTCGTTGACCAGCGTGACGCGGACGTCGCCGGCGTCGAGTTCGGGTTCGAGTCGGTCGGCAAGGTCGTTCGCGAGGACGGTCCCGCCGGTCCCGCCGCCGACGATAACGACGTGCTCGGTCATGCTTTCTCCACGTAGAACGCGTTGTGGTCGTCGAGCTCTTCGACCGCGAGTAGTTCGTTACCGGCCTCCTCGGCCCACTCGGGAACGTCGGTGAGCGACTGGTCGTTGTCGCTCAGCAGTCGGATCACGTCCCCCGACTCGGCGCTCCGAATCTTTCCAATGAGGTCCATCAACGGGCCGGGGCATGCTGCGCCTCTGGCATCAACGGTTTCGTCAGGTTCGATATCAGTCATAGGGAGCTCACAGGTGACAGTTGGAACTTCCTCCTATTAGTATTGTGTGTGAGTTCCAAGATTCTGGAAATCCATAACGGTGGGAGAGGCGATCGAAGCGTAATTTTGAAATCGGAGAGGAGGAATGATTATCGCTCGAATATGAGCGCGTAGTGGTACGACGGCAACTCGACCAGGCGGTCGAGCGTGAACGCTGCGGCCGGAAGCACGACATCTTCAGTTTCTCTCGGTGTCATCCGAAGGTTCGTCGGGGGGCCCGAGATGCAGATCCGACAGTCGTCGTTTCACGTTGGCGATCACGCCAATTGACGATGATCAGGCTTCGGCCAGCCGTGAATCGGAACGATATTCTCGATGTCCTGTTGCTCTGCAAGATCATCGAGTTCATCGAGCAGTGACGCATCCAGGTCGATGGCGTAAACAGGCACAGGTTCGACAATTCGAGCAGCTGGGAGCGCAAAGTAACCGCTTCCACAGCCGACTTCGGCGGCCGACTCGCCCGACTCGACGCCGAGTTCCCGGAGCGTTGCGCCGGGTGTCGGCTAGAGTTTGCTCCACCAGTCCCAATCGGGTTGGCCGGTATTCTGGAATGGTTCCATCCCTATCGGGATCCCGACGTATCCACTCCCAGCAGGCGATACAGGAGACAGACTTGAACGAGCCCAGTCCCGACGAGAACGAGATCCAGCAGCGCCAGCACTGTGCCGACCACCGTCCCAACTCCAAGCAGCCCCCCCGAGTGAGGCCAATCCGACAACCGCCAAACCCAGTCCGATAGCGATCCGGATTCGTCCGTCTATCGGAACAATATTGTTCTGTATACCGATAAATATACTATACTACTACCAGCTACGTCTTTCCCGACGACTGCTCCCGCCGCCCAAGCAGTCCGGCACAACCGCCAGCCTGGAGGCGTTACTGATCAAGCTGGGACTCCCACCGTGCTGGTAGCTGAGCGTAAACGACGGCGTTGTCGACGAGTACGTCCACCGGAACGTACTCATCCGGCGCATGGACGGTGTCGGTTCCGAGCGCAAACTCGACGGTCGGGATGCCCACATTCCGGAATTTCTTGGCGTCACCACCACCCGTAGCGCTCCGTCTGAAGACGCGATTACCCGTGATCTCCTCCGCGGTCGACGCAACGGCTTCGACGAGTGGGCTGGCAGGAGCTTCGGCCGTCCCAACGCTCCAAGAGACGTCGGCGATTGTGATACCGGTACAGTCGGCAACGCACTCGCGAATCTCAGCGAGCACATCGGGCGTGTGGACACCTGCGATCAGTCGCACGTCAACTTCGGCGTGCGCAGACTGCGGGACGGTGTTTATCGCGTCCCCGCCCTCGAGAACGCCGAGATTGATCGAGGGGTACCAGAACAGCTCTCGAGCGGTGGCCTCACCCATCGAGGGGGCGTAGTATTCGACTGATTCCGCGACGATCGGTGCCACGTCAGCGTCGATTCCGAGTCGCTGGGTGCCAAACCGTTCGCGCATCGTCCCGATGGCGTCGTAGAGTCTGTCGATAGCATTGACACCGAGTACCGGCCGGGAGCCGTGGGCTCCCTCACCGATGGCTTCGAGCGTCAGCCAGATGCTGCCCCGGTCCGCAATTGTGACGGAGTGACGGCCTTCCTCGCAGGTCGGCTCGCCAATCACGCATGCGTCAGCGTCGATCTCTCCAGCATCCAGTACCGCTGGCAAGCCGGCGTCACCACCCACTTCCTCGTCGCTCACGAACGCGAATTGGAGGTCGACAGGTGGCTCCGTGTCGGTGGCTGCGAAGGCCTGAATTGCGAACAGCATCGACGCCACGGCACCTTTCATATCGGTTGCACCGCGGCCGTAGACGTGTTCATCGACGATCTCGCCAAGTGGAGCGTGGGACCAGGCTTCGGCGTCGAAAGGCACCGTATCGAGGTGGCCATTATATAACAGTGTGTGGTCAGACTCACCCGGTAGTCGAACGAGCAGATTCGGCTTTGCTGGATCAGCTGCAAAACGCTCCACTTCGACCGGAAGCGGGTCGAGGAATCGTTCGATTTCGGCGACAATATCACGCGTGTCGCCGGGCGGGTTCGACGTGTCAATTTCGAGAAGGTCGAGGGTGAGCCCGACCAGTTCCTGTCGGTGAGCTCGCACGTACTCGGATGGCGTAGCGTCACTCATTCGTCCGTTACCTTCCTCCCCTCGAGGACTTTCACCGCGGTGAGAACCGGGTCACAGACTGGGCTGAACGGCAGTGCATATGCCAAATCAGCGTTCTGAAGTTCAGTTATAGTCATACCAACCATTATGTATCCGTTTGAACCCCGCCGTCGTATTTATTTTGTGCAGCACACACAATACCACCTCAGATAGGATTTGAACGAGAGGGTCAGAGACAGGACCCAATCGGCTGCTTCTCTCGATCCGCCGAGTCTCGGCTATAGCGGTCTTCAAACTCTTGAATAAGCTGTCCGATGGCCGCATACCAATCGTTGAGCAATCGCTGCATATCGTGTGCAATGTCCTCGGGTGTCCCCGGACGATACACGTAGTAGTACCCCCCGTGCTCGTAGTTCACTTGCTCCTGTACTACCACGCCGGCCTCAAGAAGCCGAGAAATCGATCGATATGCAGTCGAGCGCTCACAATCCATCCAATCTGCGACGTCGTCGACGGTGAGATCATTCCCCGCCTGTTGTAGCAGTTGAAAGACCATCTGATCGCGCTCGTTGAGCCCGTGAATACAGCCCAGGAGGTCGAGACACCCCAGGTCGCGTCGAGGTCCTCACGCACTGACGTGGCCACCATATTCGAAGAGAGGGTGGCAGAGGCGATTAAAGCTGTTCCCGAATATTACAATACTCCAGTGACAGATTAGGTACTGGAGTGACCCTTTTCCCATAGAGATACGTGTTCGAGGCAGAATACCCAAAGTGACTTTGTGTTGAAGCCCCACGATAATACACGAATGACGCTCCCAATCGACCCAAGCCAGATCGACCCGGACGACATCGGCGAAGAACAGGCGACCCTCGAGATGAGCCACGAGGACGCGATCGAACACGTCCGGGACGTGTTCACGGACGCCGGCTTCGGCGTCCCGGTCGAGTTCTCGCCCTCCGAGATGCTCAACGAGAAGGTCGACGCCGGTCGCGACCCCTACTACGTCCTCGGCGCGTGCAACCCCGAGGTGGCCGACCGCGCGCTCGACGCAACCGACAACAAGCTCGGTGCACTCATGGCCTGCAACGTCGTTATCTGGGAGGAGGACCCCGACAAGCAGGTCGTCTACCACGTCTCCATCATGCGCATCGCCCGCCTCGTCGGCATGGCGCCCGACAACGAGGAGATGGCGGATATTGTCGCCGACACTGGCGAGCTCGTCGACGAGGCGTTCGCGAACCTCTAAGATGGGCTCTGGTGGATCACCAGACTGGGGCGACCCCGTGATGCAATATAACGAACCTGATCGCCAGGACACCCACACTCTTTAAAGGGAAGGCGCCGCTGCCCGGTGTATCCTAATCGTTATGCCGCGTAATGGGCGCTGGAGGATTTGAACCCCCGACAACTTGGTCCGAAGCCAAGCACTCTGTCCAAACTGAGCTAAGCGCCCTCGCTTCTCGATTACGGGTTGCCCGGTTTAAGTCTCGCGATTCGGGACGGGATTGTCACGGCGTGCCGTCCGGGCGAACCGCCACGCTTTTTGAGCACTCGCGGGAGAGGCGGAGTATGTCGATGCGTCGGCAGGCTCGGGGAGCGATCGAACTCACGCGGCCGCTGAACGCGATCGCCGCCGGCGTGTTGACCGGGACCGGCGCGTACGTCGCCGGCGGCGCGATCCTGGGCGCCGACCGGGTCGTCGTGCTTGCGGCCGTCGTCGCGACGGTGTGTGCGACCGGGGCCGGCAACGCGGTGAACGACTACTTCGACCGCGAGATCGATCGGGTGAATCGTCCCGATCGACCGATCCCTCGGGGAGCGATCACCGCACGGGGGGCGCTGCTGGTCAGCCTCGGGCTGTTCGCGGGCGCCGTGGTGACGGCACTCCTGCTCCCGCCGGCGGCGATCGCGTTGGCCGTCTTCAACCTGGTGCTGCTGGTCGCCTACACGGAGCTGTTCAAGGGACTGCCCGGCGTCGGCAACGTCGTCGTCGGATTCCTGACGGGATCCACGTTCCTCTTCGGCGGCGCCGCGGTCGGGGCCCCCCTCGAGGCGGGCGTCCTGTTCGTGCTCGCGGCCATCGCGACGGTTACACGGGAGATAATCAAGGACGTCGAGGACGTCGCCGGCGACCGGGAGGAGGGGCTCACCACCCTCCCGATCGCGATCGGCGAACGACGGTCGCTGTGGATCGGACTCGCGTTGCTCGTCGTCGCGATCGTCGCGAGCGCCGGTCCATACGTCTGGGGGACCTTCGGATGCGCCTATCTCGTCCTCATCGTCCCGGCGGACGCGGTGATGCTCGTCGCCGCCGTGCAGTCGTTCAGCGATCCCGCAAGCGCACAGCGACGAGTGAAAGCCGGGATGTTTCTGGCCGTGATCGCCTTCATCGCCGGGCGGGCGGTTCCCCTCGGGTGATCGGGGTCTTTCCCCACCTCGCGCGGTAATCAAAAAGAATAATATCCGCACCGCATATCGTTGTGACACCCAATGATTCCCGGCAGGACGGTCGCGGAACCGATCGGCCGTCGCTGGTCGGCGCGGGACCGATGAGGACCACAGATGTATGACCTCCGCCCCCATCTCGAGACGGCGGTCGAGCCGGGCACGAACCTTCTGCTCAGCGGACCGGCCCTGACCGGCAAGCGAAGCCTCGCGCTCGACATTCTGGCCGATGGTACCGAGAGCGGGGAGTCCGCCATCATCGTCACGACGAAGGACAACGGCGACCGCGTGCTCGAGGAGTTCGGCACCCGGATCGACTATGCGGACAAGCCGGTGGCGGTCGTCGACTGTGTCACCCGCCAGCAGGGCGTCGGTGACGCCCGCGACGACGACCGGATCAAGTACACCTCCTCGCCGGTCGACATGACCGGGATCGGGATCAATCTCTCGGAGTTCCTCGAGGAGTTCTACACCGACCGCGGGATCGAGCGCAACCGCATCATGGTCCACTCGCTGTCGACGCTGTTGATGTATGCGGAGCTACAGACCGTCTTCCGGTTCCTCCACGTCTTCACCGGCCGCGTCCAGAGCGTCGGCGGGTTCGGGCTCTTCTGTATCGACTCGAGCGCCCACGACGACCAGACGATGAACACCCTCAAACAGCTCTTCGACGGCATCATCACCACGAGCGAGGACGCGGAACCGACGATCCGGCTCGGCAAGTAGGATCCGGCGCCGAACGGCGGCCATCCCGCACGGCCACCGCGGCGGTCGCTACGCGGTCTGTTCCTCGCGGAACCGTTCGCGGACTGTCTCCACCTTCGGCTGGGCGTGCATCCGACAGTAGGCGTCCTCGGGGTTCTTCTCGAAGTAGTTCTGGTGGTTCTCCTCGGCCCGCCAGAACGTCTCCAGCGGTTCGATCGCGGTGACGATCGGGTCGTCGTACCCGCCCTCGGCGGCAAGCGCCTCGACGTACGCCTCGGCCTGCTGCCGCTGGTCCGCGTCGTGTGTCAGGATGATCGATCGGTACTGTGAGCCCACGTCGGGCCCCTGCCGGTTCAGCTGTGTCGGATCGTGAACGGTGAAGAACACCTCGAGCAGGTCGGCGTACTCGAGGACGTCCGGATCGAACTCCACCTGAACCACCTCCGCGTGGCCCGTCTCGCCCGTGCAGACCTCCCGGTAGGTCGGGTCCGCGGTCTCGCCGCCTGCATAGCCCGACGTCACCGACCCGACGCCCGATACCGCGAGAAACGCCGCCTCGATACACCAGAAGCAGCCGCCGCCGACCGTCGCCGTCGCCGTGGTCTCGCTCATACAGCCGATACGCTCGCCGTCGCCTTAATCCCGACGGGTGACTGGAACGCCGTTGGCCGGATCGCCGTCGACCGGATCGTCGTCAACCGATCCCGGAGCGTCCGACGGTCCCCCGACGCGGTCTCGATCGGGGTCCTCCGACCCCTGGATGTGAATCGGTGACAATGGCCTCGGCCAAAAGCACTACCTAGGACGACTCCCAACTCCCGATCGATGCCGGAATGTCGGAACTGCGGCTCGTTCGTGACGGAACGCTACGTCCGGGTGTTCGCCCCGCCGGAACTCGACGCCGTCCGCGTCTGTCCCGACTGTGAGGACATGGTCCGCGACGGGGCCGGCGTCAGGGAAGCCCGATCGAAACGTGTGTGAGACGGAGCCGAGTGCGGCACATCGACCGGGTCGAACCACTGGAACGGGTGGTGTCGCTGCGCCCGGTCGTGGACCCCACACCGACGGTTCCCGGATCCTCCGGTACGGCTTTGTACCGTCTGTCGAAACCACTGCCCGATGACCGCGATCTCCGCGAAAAACCTCCGGAAGACCTACGGCGAGGTCCGGGCACTCGACGGGCTCTCCGTCGCCGTCGACCGCGGCGAGCTGTACGGCTTCCTCGGCCCGAACGGCGCGGGCAAGACGACCACGATGGAGATACTCACGGGGCAGCTTCGTCCCGATGCGGGGCACCTTGAGGTGCTCGGAACCGATCCGTCCATGGAGCCGGTAGCGACCCGAGAGCGCGTCGGGATCCTCCCGGAACAGCTTTCGCCCCCGAGCTTTCTCACTCCGCGGGAGTACTTCGACTTCGTCGGCCGCGTTCGCGATCTCGACGAGCCGACGGTTCGCGATCGTGTCGCGACGTGGGCCGATCGCCTCGGCTACGCCGGAACGCTCGACACGCTCTGTGCGGATCTTTCACGCGGCCAGCAACAGAAGGTGATGGTGACCCAGGCGTTCCTGCACGAGCCCGCGGCGGTCTTCATCGACGAACCGCTGGCGAACCTCGACCCGATCGTTCAAGAGCGGGTCAAGCGTGCCCTCCGCGAGTACGCCGCGGCCGACAACGCCGTGTTCGTGTCGACGCACAACGTCGAGGTCGCCCAGGACATCTGCACGCGGGTGGGAATCGTGTCCGACGGCCGGATCGTCGCCGAGCGTGCCGCCGAAGCCTTCGCCGAGGAGTCCCTTCTCGACGTCTTTCTCGATGCGGTTGAGACGGCCGATCCGGCGGATTCGGCCGGCCAGACGGCGACGTCCGATTCCGATTCGGTCTCGTCGCCGCCGGGAGGGGCGTGAGGGGACGATGACCCGCGCCACGCGCACCGTGTTCCGCGAGCTGTTGCGGCAGGAATGGCGGCTCCACGCGCGGCTGTTCGGCGGCACGCGCTTTGCGCCGTTTCCCCTCCTCGTCGCGGTGCTCTCGGCTGGCGGCATCGCCGGCGCGTACTACGGACGAACCGATGTCCCGACGCTGTATACCGCCGTTCACGTCCTCGTGTTCGGGTTCGGCCTGTATACGGGTACCGCCGTCCTCGTCGGGGCCGAGATGGTGGAGCGCGTCCTCGGCGACGTGACGCTGTTGTCGTCCGTCTTTCGGACGCTTCCCGTCTCGCGTCGGACGCTGATCGGCCTGTTCGTCCTGTCCGACGTGTGTTACTACCTGGTCCTGTTCGTGTTACCGATCGCGCTCGGCTTCTCGCCGCTCGTCGCCATCGGCGTGATCCCGCTGACCGCCGTCCCGTGGGTGTGGGTCTCGCTGTCGCTGGTCTTTGCCGCGGGGCTGACCCTGTCGGTCGCGGCCATTGCGGCTCGAACGCGCGGCGCCCCCCGATGGGTGGTCATCGGCCTGCTGGGAATCGGTACCGTCGGCCTCGCCTCGCTGGGATCGCTCACACCGGCCTGGGCCGCGCTGGTCGTCGTCGATGACGGCCCGCTCGCGGCGATCGGCGTCGCCGCCGCCGTCCTGGTCGGCGGTACGGCCGCGTTCCGTGTGTACGACCCGGACATACGACGCCCCGCCCGCACGCGCTCCAACCGCTTCCGCGCCCTGGAGCGTCGCCTCCCCGCGGAGACGGCGGGGCTGCTCACCAAGACGCTGCTCGATCTCGGCCGGTCAACCGGCGGCTTCGCCAAGCCGTTCGTCTCCGTCGGGCTCCTGTTCGCGCTCGTGGCGGCCCTCGTCGACCTCGTGGAATCGATCGTCGGTCTTCGGCCCGCGACCGGCGTCTTCTTCGGCGCCGTCCTCGCGTTGAGCGCGTTCACCACGTACAACTGGCTCACGCAGTTCGACGGCGTCGACGAGTACCTCCTGTTACCCATCTCGGTCGCCGACGTCTTCCGCGCGAAGCGCCTCGCCTTCCTCATCATCGGCGTGCCCGCCGCCGGCGTCACCTACCTCGCCGCGCTCGTGGTCTTCCCCACGACCCCCGTCGACGCGCTGCTCGGGGCGGCCGTGCTCGCGGGCTGTGCGCTCTACTTCTACGGGCTCACCGTCTCCATCGCCGGGTTCTCGCCCAACGAGTTCCTCTTCGATACGGCCCGCTTTCTCGCCTTCTTCCTCGGCGTCGCCCTGCCGTTGATCCCGCTCCTGCTCGTCGGATTCGTCGTCGTCCCGCGAACGCTTTCCGCACCGGCGATCGGTGGAACGCTTCTCGCCGCCGTCGGCCTCGGCGGGCTGGGACTGTGGCTCTCCGATCGCGCTGCCGATCGGTGGGCCGAAACCTACCGCGCCGGCTAGCCGCAGGACGCGTTCGGACGGTCGCTGACGACCCGGTGCCCGTGCCGGGTGGAGGAACTTCGCGGGACGCGGTGGACAGTGACCCCCCGGTAGGCAGTGAGTATATTTATGTCCACCCGACGAACCGCCGGTGTCGGAGCGATCCGACCGGCGGCGCCGATCCGAACGTCGATCCCCCACACCACCACCCGATTCGTCCCACGATCGGCGTCGCCGATTCTTCGCAGAATCCCGCCACCCCGTCGGTGCCATCCCCGTCGGTCCGCGACCGAACGGGCCGTTCCGATCGGTTGCAGCCCCCGGGAATACGCGTAGCGAACCCATAACTACCCGATACGGGCCGTTCTCCCCGTGTATGCCCGCCACCGAATCGGACGACGTCGAGGTGGTCGTCGGGCTCGTTCTGGATCATCCCGGCTGTACGGCCGCCGAACTCTCCGAGCTCGTGGCCGCCGAGGGGCTCGATCCCCGCCGGACGAACCGGCTCCTCCAGGCCGCGGTTCGACGCGGCGACGTCATCGTCTCCCGATCGACGTTCTGGGCGATCCGGGACACCTTCGACGGCTTCGAGGAGATCTAGACGTCGGTGGTCGGGCTGGTTCACGCCGACGTCGACGGACTGGAGGACGCCGAACACTTATTCGCTCAGGGGACCGTATCTGAGGTATGGCGAGCGCGACACGCGACGCTCCCGATGATGAGGGCGTGATCTTCATTCGGGAGGACGACGGCTCGGTCACGGCCAAGGACTTACAGACGGGACTGGCTCGTGGCGGCGACACCCGGGGCGAGGCGCTCCGCTACCTTTCGGAGGTCCTGGAGCTACACGAGGGCGGCGGCGAGCCGATCGACGATCCCGACGCGTTCCTCGAGGAGGAGCTGGGGATCGATCCCGACGAGGTTCCTGACGAGCCGAAGGACCTCCCCGAGTTTATGCAGTAGATGGTCCGGACCACGTTCTCCGGACGCGAGATCATCGGCGTACTGACCGACTTCGGCTACACGCCCGTCTCCCGTGAGGGAAGCCACGTCCGGCTCCGGTACGAAAACACCGATACTGGCGAGGTTCGGCTCGTCGACGTCCCGCAACACGACGAGATCAGGATCGGCACGTTGCACTCGATCGCCAACCAGTGCGGCGCCGAGGACTTTCACGCGTGGTGTCGGTGGATCGACGAGCATTCCTAACAGCGTGTGAACACGAGGGATCGACCGCAACGATATCGAGTACCACCGAAAGTCGAAGAACGGCACGAGAGCAGGAGCCGTGACCGACGAAGCCATTGAGGATTTCAAGCAGGCGATGGACAGCCAGCGCGAAGAGGTCTGAGAGACGCTCGCCGACGATCTCGATGCAAAGCACGGCGTTCGCGTCGACGCTGACGGCCGCGAGCGTATCCACCCTTTCGCGTGGGAGAATCCGAGACATTTTGAGCCGGGTAACGGTTTCCCGTGTCCAATGAATCAAGTGGTGTGAAAACCCGCACTCGTTCAGGGGTCAGTCGATAGTTACTTCGCGGACCCGTCAATCGGGATGTTGAGCCTTCTCGCCAGTTCGAACTCCGCGTCATCGTAGATGTGTTGGGTCGTCTCCGGGATGTGCGCCGTGACCGAGAAAGACGCCTGCCCCGGACTTTTCATCGTACAGAAGAGGCACGGACCGTGCTCGTCTCCGCCCAGTAGATAGTTTTCAAGTTCCGAGGGCGTTTCAGGGAGGTCAAGCATCAGGACGAGTTCGCTAATGAGGTCGTATTCAAGGGCGCTCCACGTATCGCCGAGATCGCGGAGATAGTGGGCTTCTCCGGAATCGACCACGTTGCCGTCTTCGTCGAACACTTCGTCCCCGATCGGTTCCGTCTCCAATTCATCGGGATCGAGGTACGCGGTGATGGTAAGCGAGTCTTTGTCGCGGAAACTCTGGAGGCTCACCGTACCGATCGCGCCGTATTCCGGCTCACCAATATCGCCTTCCTCTTTGATACTAAGGACGAGTTGGCGGATTTCATCGCGGAGTGCTTCGCGTTCGTCCTCAGTCAGCGGACTGTCGAGCCAGAGGTCGTTGCTGTAGTAATTCTCGGGGAGCGGCGCGTGATTCATACAGCAGTCAATAGACGAGCCCACTATTTAGTGAGTTCCCCAATGAGTGCCCGTTCTCGCCGCGCGTGGCTCCGACAAGGATTGAACTATCGACGATCTCAAACGGCCGGCCGTGAAATCCTGGCTACCGCAGGACGGCTTCAATTGGGAAACAGGTCGGTTCAACACCGAACCTAACATCCTGATCCAAATCGTAAAACGGCAATAGAGACACTGCATCTACCATTACCGCGTGAATTAAGGTACATGGGGCCGGAGGGATTTGAACCCCCGATCGACTGATATCTCCGGTTTGCCTCGGTACTCCAGAACGTCGTCAACACGAGCGATGATCAGTCGCCCGCTCGGTATATCAGTCTGGAGTTCGTCACCGGGCGTCACCTCTGGAGTCAGTCGCCATGCCTGGCTTGGCCACAGCCCCGTTCTCGCGTTCCACCGTTACCGAGGTCTCGCTAAAGGGGTTTCGATCCGGTTCGACCGACCGCGGGCGATCGGCGTCGATCGACGTGGCGATCAGTCAGTCGCGATCGTCGGCGGCCCAGTCGCACTCCTGGCATTTCCGGCCGACGACGAACTCGGTCACCGACGGCATATAGCCCACCTGGATCACGTCGCCGCCACACGCCGGACAGTCCTCGTCGGCGTCCTCGATCGACTCCGCCTCGAGCACCGACTCCCCCTCGATCAGTTCCGCCAACGTTTCCGGCGTTACCATTCGTCCCTGGACGACACGGTTGCTCATACACGTTCCTGGCGGGGCGCTCCCTAAAACACGACGGTCGAGCCATCGCCGCCGGGCAGGCTGCTCAACGAGGTCGAACCCGGTCGACCCGGTCGACCCGATCGACGACCGCAGTTTACAACCACGGCGCGCGGGTTGCGCCCGTGTCGCCGTCGGCGTATGCCGGGTCGGCATCGGGGTCGTCGGCCATGTCGGAACCGGCATCCTCGGCGTCGTCGGCTCCGGCGTCGTGGTCGGCTCCAACGCCGTCGTCGGCCTCCGAGAGCCCGAACGCCGACGGCGCACGGGGCGTGTTCGCCGGGTCGCGGTCGGCAACGACGCCCGCGGAGCCGCCGTTGGGGGCGGGGCGCGGGACGGCGCCGTGGGCGTTCACGTCGACGGCGACGAGCGAGGGATCCACGCCCGCGATCCGGTCCGGCGCCTCGGGGACGTCGATCGGGAGCGGGTCGGGCCCACCGCGGGGTTCCTTGCGCCCCTCGACGTCCCGGTCGTCGACGTCGTCATCGTCGCCGTGGTCGTCCACACCACCGTCGGGATCGTCGGGACCGCCGCCGAGGCCGCCGCGGCGACCGCTTGCCGTCACTGACGGATCGGCGTCGGGATCGTAGGCGAACAGGCCCGTGACCACGAGCACCGCCAGGGCGATCGGCGCGTCCGTCTGGAGGATCCCCAGGATGGGGAGCGCGAGGACGCCAAGCGCCACGGCGGAGCCGAAGCGGAAGCGGTCAATGTTGACGTGGCCCCGGAGCTGGGGAGCCGCGAGGGCGACGAACAGCGCGAAGCCGACGCCGACCGCCGCCGCCGCGGCGCCCCGGGCGACGATCGACGGGTCACTCGAGAACGCCAACTCGGCTCCCGCGGGCGAGATGCTCGCGACGAGGCCGAGAGCGATGATGACGCTGGGGGACGGGAGCACGTCACCGATCTTCGCGGAAGCCGTCTTGGCGGCGATCGTCAGGATGACGAGTCCCGCGAACCGCTGGAAGACCTCGAGATCGAGGAGACCCGCAAGCGTCGGGGCGATCGCGGCCTGCAGGGCGGCAAGCGGCACGATGAGTGCGCCGATGAGCAACACCGACGTGACCTGTTCACGTCGGGTGCCGTCCATCTCCGCGAGGATGACCGCCATCGTCGCGGAGCCGCCGAAGATCAGCAGGCCCGTCTCGAGGATGCCAATCGGCGTCGACAGCGCGCCGGCCAACACGAGCGCCGGGAAGATCCCGTCGATGAGCGGGAGCGCCATCACCGTGGCTAACAGCTTGGTTGCACCGCCAACCTGGCGTTCCAGCCGGAGTGCGACGGGGTGCTGGGAAACGCTCATTCAGGCAGGTAAGCCCTGACCGTGGGGCAAACGGCAATATCCGACCGATCCACGATGGCCGAGCCGCTGGATCGTGGCGTCGAAGCCGGACCGGTCCGAGCAGTTGCCAGTAAATGTAAATGTGCCGGCATTCGCGTTCGCGTCGACGGCGACGCTCGGCTGCCCGGCAACACTCATACTGGCGGAACTGTCGGAGTCCATACGCATACTTACTGAGTATGGGAGCATAAACGTTGTGCGAGTGACGTTCGCATACGACGCCGATTGCGTGTGACGATCACGTGTTATTTCGATATTTCTGATCGAATGGTCAGTTATTTGCTGGCGGGGAGGATGCTCGGCCACAGCGTGTGTTCGGAGTCGTCGGTACCCCCGTCCACGCCTCGGGAGTTCGTGACCCATCGGTCGGATATACCGGCGTGCTCCGACCCGCGTGATCCTGTGTGATCCTTCTTGTCTGATCCGTCCGTGTGTACAGATCCCGACCGTAGATGTGATACAGTTGCACGTCGATGCGGACTCGCAACGTTTTTGCGGGCGACGCGATGACGGTTTATATGGCGACAGACGATCCAACGACCGGACCCTTCTCCGAGAAGCTTCGTGTGCCAGAGGCATTGACGTTCGACGACGTGTTGTTGCGCCCTAAGGAGAGCCGCGTCGAGCCCGACGAGGCCGACGTCTCGAGTCGCGTCTCGAAAAACGTCGAGATCAACGTTCCCGTGCTCTCGGCGGCGATGGACACCGTCACCGAATCCGACCTGGCGATCGCGATGGCCCGCGAGGGCGGGATCGGCGTCCTCCACCGCAACATGACCGTCGAGGAGACCGCCGAGGAGGTCGAACGCATCAAGCGCGCCCACGAACTCGTCATCCGGCGTGAGGACGTCGTGACCGTGACGCCGGGGATGACCGTCCGGGAGGCCGACGCCACGATGGAGCGCGAGGGCGTCTCGGGCGCGCCGGTCGTCGACGAGGACGACGCCGTGCTCGGGATCATCTCCGGGACCGACATCCGGCCGTACCTCGAGGTCGGCGACGAGGATGCGGTCCGGGAGGCGATGACCGACGAGGTCATCACCGCCGGCGAGGACGTGACCGCTCGAGAGGCGCTCGAGCTGATGTACGACCACAAGATCGAGCGCGTGCCGGTCGTCGACGACCGGAACCGCCTCGTGGGACTCGTGACGATGCAGGGGATCCTCCAGCGGCGCGAACACGAACAGGCCGCCCGCGACGAGGACGGTCGGCTGCTGGCCGGCGTCGCGGTTGGCCCCTTCGAGGAGGAGCGCGCGGTCGCAGCCGATGAAGCGGGCGCCGACGTCCTCTTCATCGACTGTGCCCACGCCCACAACCTGGACGTTCTCGAGTCCGCCGAGGCGATCAAGGAGACCGTCGACGCCGACGTCGTCGTCGGGAACGTCGGGACCCGCGAGGCGGCCCAGGCGGCCGCCGACTTCGCGGACGGACTCAAGGTCGGGATCGGACCGGGATCGATCTGTACGACCCGCGTCGTCTCCGGTGCCGGAATGCCCCAGATAACTGCCGTCTCCGAGGTCGCCGACGTCGCGTCGGCGGCCGACGTGCCGGTCATCGCCGACGGCGGGATACGGTATTCCGGCGACGCGATCAAGGCGATCGCCGCCGGCGCGGACGCGGTGATGCTCGGCTCCTACTTCGCGGGCACCGACGAGGCGCCCGGCCGTGTCATCACGATGAACGGCAAGAAGTACAAACAGTACCGCGGGATGGGATCGGTCGGCGCGATGCAGTCCGGCGGCGGCGATCGGTACCTCAAGGACGCCGACGAGGACGAGGACTTCGTCCCCGAAGGCGTGGAGGCGGCGACGCCGTACAAGGGATCGATCGCGTCCGAACTCTACC
Organism: Halopenitus sp. POP-27; assembly: GCF_029889855.1. Taxonomy (NCBI): domain Archaea; kingdom Methanobacteriati; phylum Methanobacteriota; class Halobacteria; order Halobacteriales; family Haloferacaceae; genus Halopenitus; species Halopenitus sp. POP-27. Next base: position 17,828 of record NZ_JARANU010000006.1, read on the forward strand.
AGCTCGTCGGCGGAATGCGGTCCGGGATGGGCTACGTCGGCGCCGAGACGATCCCGGAGGTCAAATCGCGCGCCGAGTTCGTGCGCGTCTCCGCGGCCGGCCAGACCGAGGGCCACCCCCACGACGTGATGATCACCGACGAAGCCCCGAACTACAGCCCGAACGAGTAACGCCGGTTCGGGGGACGCCCGGATCCGTCCCCGCCGTGACCCACCCGCTTCCGATCACGAACGTGGATCCATCCCCATCGATCGGCCCCTCGAGTACCGGCGAGATCGATCGACAAGGGGTATTTTGATATAGCGTGACGACACACACTCGAACGAGCGACTCAGTCGCGATCTCGATGACCTATGAGTGAGGAACCTCCCCTCGTCCTCGTCGTGGAGGACGAGCCCGACCTGGCAGACCTGTACGCCGCGTGGCTGGGCGATGAGTACCGCATCCGTACCGCGTACGGCGGTCGGGAGGCACTCGATGCTCTCGATGAGGACATCGACGTGATCCTGCTGGATAGACGGATGCCCGGCCTGTCCGGTGACGAGGTGCTCGAGACAGTTCGTGATCGCGGGATCGACTGTCGCGTCGCGATGGTGACCGCTGTCGAGCCGGATTTCGACATCGTCGCGATGGGATTCGACGACTACCTCGTCAAGCCCGTCACGAAGGACGCCCTCCGCGAGACGGTTGACGAGCTCTACGAACGCAGCCAGTACGACGCCGGCGTCCAGGAGTTCTTCTCGCTGGCGTCGAAGAAGGCGCTGTTGGAGTCCGAAAAGAGCCAGGCCGCCCTCGAGGAGAGCACGGAGTACCAGCAGCTCGCCACGGACCTCGACGCGCTCAAGGAGAACCTCGATGATGCGGTTACCAGCCTGGACTCACACACGGACTTCGAGACGCTGTTCCGTGGCTTCGGCGACGGAACGCCGGATGACGCGTCGATCGAGGACTTGACCGATCCCGACCCCGACGACGTATAAGCGGCCGACCTCACACGCGGGCGACGGCGCGCGCCATCCACTTTCTCACTCAAAACGCGATTCGCGCCACGACCGATCGATCAGGCCTCATCCCCGAAGGCCGGCGGTTCTTCCCACGCGCCGCGCCCGGAGACGGTTCGCTGCGGGAACGGAATGGAGATGCCCTCCTCGTCGAAGCGTTGCTTCACCGCCGTAACGTACTCGCCACGAGTTCTGACGAAGTCCGCCCGCGAGGGGTTGTCGATCCAGATCCGCGATTGGAGCCCGACGAAGGAATCCCCCAACTCGGTGAGCCGAACTGACGGTGCGGGGTCGGCGAGGATGTCGTCCCGTTTTTCGGCCTCCTCGATGATGATCGTCGTCGCGCGGTCGATGTCGTCCTCGTAATCGATCCCGAAGAGGAACTTCAGCCGGAGGGTGTCCTTGGCGACCGGATTCTTCACGACGCCACTCGTCAGCACGTAGTTCGGCACGGTCAGCAGTTCGTTGTCGAACGTTCGAATCCGTGTGACCCGAAATGAGATGTCCTCGACGACGCCCGAGTAGTCACCGCCGCCCCATTCGACCCAGTCACCGATGCGGAAGGGCCGGTCGGTGTAGATGAACACGCCGGCGACGAAGTTTCGGATGACCTCCTGCAGGGCAAAGCCGATCGCGAGCGTCGCCGCGGCGGCGATCGTCGCAAGCGACCGGAGGAAGCTTCCGTAGCCGGCGAGTCCAAACGCGATCGCGATCCCGGCAAACAGGACGACGATCGAGGCGATCTTGGTGAGGGGCCGGCGCGCGTGCGGTTCGACGCCCCGCTCCTCGAGGACGCGATCGACGAGCGGCGACAGGAGCGCCCGGTTCCCCACGAACACGATCGCGACCACGGCGAGGAAGACGATCGCGGATGCCAGTGTTTCCGCCAGTGCGTTGCCCACGATCGGGGCGAGCACGTCGGCGATCGGTGCCACCTGCGCGGGGATCCCCATCAGTGGAACACCGCCGTGTTCCCACGCGTCTCGATCAGGTCGGCGTCGACCGTCGCCGCCAGCTCGTCGGCCAGTTCCGCGGTGTCGGTCCCGCCGCGGGCCGACCGAAGGAACTTGACTTTCACGAGCGTGCGGTCGTCGAGTTGGTCGGCGAGTTCGTCTACGACTGCGTCGATCCCGGCCTTGCCGACCCACACCGTGACGTCGAGGTCGTGTGCCTGCTTCCGGAGCTCTTGGTCCGTCATATACCCACGCAAACGCCGCCACTAGTTGAAACTTGAGGCTTCGACCGCCGACCGTGACGGTGACACACGGGGAAAACGATCGAGTCGACGCCCGGCCACACTGTGGACTAGGAGAACGGATACCGGTGTGTCGCGCCACACTCCAGACACCGAACGACGACCCGGCTCGCGCGCGTCCGAACGCGGGCGGTCACGCCGGGGCGGAGATAGACGTCACAATCGGAACACGTCTTGCGTTCGAACTCCCGAGGAAGGCGGGCCCGACTGCGCTCGGCGATCCGCTTCGCGCGGCGGACGTACGTGCGGGCCCGGTCGTGCTCGCCCGCGACGATCGCTTCACGGGCCAGGGGAAGTAGCCGTTCGATGCGCTCCTCGGGAATGCCCATATCGAACCCGCGTGACGACCGGAAAAAGGTATTGCGAAGCCGGCCTAGTCGTCCTCGAGCGCCTGCGCGATGCGCTGGAGCTGTCGGGTCGCGTCGCGGACCTCATCGCGGAGCTGACGGACTTCGCGCACGAGCTCCTCGTTGCCGACGTCGTCGCCGTCTCCCTCACCGGGACGACCGCCGGGTCCGCCGGCGGCACCGCCGGGGCCGCCGCCCATCCCGCCTGGAGCGCCGCCCGGACCGCCGCCGCCCATCATTCCGGACATCATCTGTGCGAACGGGTTGCCGCCGCCACCCATCCCGCCGGGGCCGCCACCGCCACCCATCATCTCCTCGGGGCTCGGTCGGTCACCCTCGCCCTCCTCGCGCTCCTGTTCGCGTCGCTCGCGGATCTCCTCGACCCGCTCGCGGAAGGACTTTTCCTCGCCGTCCCCGTCGGCCCCGTTGGCTCCATTGGATCCGTCGGCGTCGGCCGGTTCGTCCGCGTCCGTGGACTCGTCGTCTGCCATAGGGCGGGTTTCGAGACCCCGTCCGAAAAGCGTTGTTCCTCGGCATCGATCGACACCTCGTGAGCGAGACGGCCACACGATCGACGCGCAGTCTGTCGGTTCCCGGCGTGTCAGTTTATAACTCGTCACGCGCCGGCCACGGCGCCGTCGCTACGCCGCGTGTGTCGCCCGTCGGGAAAAACGCGAACTCGATCGACGTCGCTGGTCGGCCTCAGAGACGGGTGAGGTTGGTCGCCCGCGGCCCTTTTTCAGCTTCCTCGATCTCGAATTCGACTTCCTGTCCCTCTTCGAGGTCCGGGCCGCCGACGTCCTCCATGTGGAAGAAAACGTCCTCGTCCGCGTCCTCGCTCTCGATGAATCCATAGCCTCCGGTGTCGTTGAAGAAGGCCACTGTACCTGTCGCCATCGCGTTTCCATACACGCACAACCGGCAAATAAACGTTTGGGCCGTGTTCCGCGGTCGCGTTAAGTTAGAGGATGAGGCGGACGATGTCTGAGTGTCTATGGCAGAAATCGACCGCCTCAGCGAGTCTACCGAGTGGATCGACTTGGGTTTTGTGGAGCGAGAGCGGACACCCCGCGAGATCATTGAAAAGGGTATTCGCCACCACCTTGCAGGACTCTCACTTTCGAATACAGTTGTTCTTTTTGAGGATTTGGGTGTCGATCGGAGCCGAACAGCGGTTCATAACTGGGTTCACAAGGCTGATCTACAGCCAGCTGGCGGTGAAAGTCCGGATCGCGTTGCTGTCGATCAGAAGGCGATCCGGATCAATTCCGAACAGTACTGGCTGTACGCTGCTGTCGATCCGGAAACCAACAGAATACTCCATTCCCGACTGTTTCCAACGTATACGATCCCGATCGGTCGAGAGTTCTTGGTCGAAGTAGCTGAGAAACACGACGTTGAAGATGCGCTGTTTCTCGTCGATGACGCCGACGATCTCAACGGAGCGCTTCGGCGTGAAAATCTCAGCTTCCGCGTCGAAATCCACGGCTTCAGAAACGCAGTTAGACGTATCTTTCGTGAAATACAACGGAGAACTTCTTCGTTTTCAAACTGTTTCAGCCACGTCGATCCACCGACCGCGGAAACGTGGTTACAAGCCCACGCCGTCTGGTGGAATTATGATTAAGTTAACACCGCGCCGAGGCTCAGACTAACCTTTATAGACGTTGCAGGTGAACGTTTACAGATGGGCCTCTTCAGTGACGTCGGACGGAAGTTCGAGAAAACGAAGCAGGCAGTAATCGATGGCAAGCGAGCAAAGTACGTCTGTGTCTCCTGTGAGGAACCCGTCGATGAAAACTACGAATACTGTCCGCACTGTGGTGAAGAATCGGTCGAATCGGTGACGTAATACTACGCACTGACCATTCAATGCGGTTGTGTCTTTGATCGACGCTTTCTACCGACCCGTTTTCTTTTGAATTCCTACTTCCCACGGCTCGGAGCCGAACTATCTGAAGGAAAACTGCAAAAGATGATCCCTGCGAAATGATCCCTATGGTGGAGACGATGACTGCTGGTGTCCTCGAAGCGCTTCGCATCGGTGTCGGCTTCCTGTGGACGGCGGCATGGGCGATCATTATGGGACTCACGATCACGAGTCTCGTCCAGGTCTACGTCTCCAAAGAACGAATGGCACAGGTGCTTGGCGACGGTGATCTAAGCGGGCTCACCAGAGCGACTGCCTTCGGAGCAGCAAGCAGTGGCTGTAGTTTCGGGGCCGTCGCGATCGGGAAGGGGCTGTTCAAGAAGGGGGCCCACGCGGTGAACTTTCTCGCGTTCATGTTCGCGTCGACGAACCTCATCGTCGAACTCGGGCTGATGATCCTGATCCTGCTGGGCTGGGAGTTCCTTCTCGCGGAGTTGCTGGGCGGTCTCATTCTCATCGTCGTGATGGCCGTCATCGTCCATCTCACGCTCCCGGAGAACCTCTTCGATGAGGTCAGGGAGACGCTCAACGAGCGCGATCAGGAGTCCGGTATCACCGAGGACCCGACTTGCGGGATGGAGGGCACGGACGAGTACACGCTCACGACCGACGGCGGTGAGACGCTCACATTCTGCTCGGAAGGCTGTATGGAGACCTACCTACAGGAGGCGTCCAGCCGTGGCGGCTGGCGCGAGGAGTTGCTGTCGTGGGGTGGCTGGTACAAGGTCGGGAACCAGTACCGCAAGGAGTGGTCGATGATCTGGAAGGACGTCATCGCCGGCTTCCTCATCTCGGGGTTCGTCATCGTTTTCGTCCCGCAGAGGGTGTGGAATACGCTGTTCATCCAGGGCGACGGCTTGCTCGTGACTGCCGAGAACGCCATTATGGGTGTCGCCATTGCCGTCCTCAGTTTCGTCGGGAGTATGGGTAACGTTCCGTTCGCCGTCGCGCTCTGGGGTGGCGGCATCAGCTTTGCCGGCGTCATCGCGTTCGTCTACGCCGACCTCATCACGATCCCCGTATTGAACGTCTATCGGAAGTACTACGGCTGGAAGATCATGCTGTACATCCTCGGCGTCTTCTTCGTCACGATGGCGTTCACCGGCTTCCTTATGGAGTTGCTGTTCGATGCTCTCGGTATCGTTCCAGACCTGGCGGGTGGCGAGACGGCGACGGAGCAGACGTACTTCGAACTCAACTACACGTTCTACCTCAACATCATCGCCTTCGCGCTCTCCGGGTTCCTCCTGTACGTATACCGTCGTGGCCTCGGAGCGCCTGGCCAGTACCGTGACCCCGTCTGTGGGATGCGGACCGACGACAGCGATCCAGCGGCGACGCACGATGGCGAAACGTACCACTTCTGCTCACAGACGTGCAAGGAGACCTTCGAGGAGGACCCCGACGAATACACCACCGGACATCCGATGGCGATGGAGGGACACGACCACTGATGGAGTCTCATCGAAAATCCCGGTTGTCAGCTCGTTGTTGATATATGGACAATGCCGCTGACGGGGACATATTGAACGCGCTACAATGCCTCTCGATCGGAGGGAATTGGAAGCCGAATTTATTATGCCTGCCTTTGAAATCCGAGTGAATGTACGATCGAATTCTACTGTCGACCGACGGTACTGTCGCGTCCGATGAAGCTGAAACGCACGCACTTGAGCTCGCAGCCGCCCATGACGCGGTCCTTCACGTGATCTACGTCGTCGACGAGGACGTCGTGACTGCGTACAGCGGCGACGAGTACGTCGACGAAGCCGAGGGCCCCGAACACGGCCTCGAAGAACACGGCGAGGAGACACTTGCAGCGCTCCGGAGCCGAGCATCCGAAGTCGGTATCGACGTCGAGACGACGATGCAACACGGACGCCCCGCTGTGACCATCGTGGAACACGCCGACGAATGTGACGCGGATCTCCTCGTACTCGGTACCAAACGACGGCCGGATGAATACCGTGCGCTGCTCGGAAGTGTTACCGACCGCGTCCTCAGATTGACGACCCGTCCGGCAACCGTCGTGAAAACTGAACTCAGCGAGTAGCGAATCGTTCGCTACTGTTCATCGTCCGGTGTCAGACGAGCGCGGCGGCGGTCGAATTCCTCGTCATCGATATCGCCGCGAGCGTACCGGGCTTGGAGGACGGCGAGTGCGCTATCCTCGGTGGGCCCGTCCGATTGTGACCGCGTTGTCAGCCAGTAGACGACGGAGATCGGGAGGGCGACGAGGAGTGCCATCCACAGCAGGCCGAACAGCATCATCCCCCAGCCCCATCCACTCCACCCGGCCATGTGGCCGCCAGTCCACATTCCATCGTGCCAGCCCCACATCATTGCATTCGGGACAGCCGCGTGCGTCAGCGCCATGCCGCCGACGACGGCCAGCGTCAGTGCTCCGATGGCGATGAGTCCCAGAGACCGAATCCCGCGTGTTTGAATTGGATTTTGCATTGGTGTACTCCCAACGGTCTCGGCGTGGTTAGCCGAGGATGTATTCGAGGGCGGGGTAGCGCTCGACGAGCGCCTCGCCGCCGACCCTGTACTGTTCGATGTACTGGTCGAGCCCGAGGATGCGGCCCGCGGCGAACGCGGCCACAGCCAGGAACACGAGCATGTACGCGAAGTCGCCGTTGATGAACCCGTGGGCCATCTCCCAGTTCCCGAAGTAGAACATGAGCATCATCAGCGCGCCGAAGAACGCCGCGAGGCGAACGAACGCGCCGACGAGCAGCCCGAGGCCGATGAACAGCTCACCGTACGGCACGGCGACGTTCGCGAACTCGACGAACCACGGCGTCGAACCCATCCACGCGAACATCCCCGCGAGGGGATTGCCGTTCGTCGCCGCGACGTTCGAGAGGTAGCCGCCGGCGGCGAACTCGCCGGTGATCTTCGTGAACCCGGAGTACGCGAACGCATACCCCATCATGAGACGGAGCGCCAGCACGAACCACGCGCTGAGGCTGTGGACTTTCCCGCCGACGGTCAGGCCGCCGACTCTGCTCTCAAGCTGGTTCAGACCGGAGTCGAGTGTGGACATAATTATTGCACCTTCAACTATCAGTAGGCGAGGGGAGACGATATAACAGCGAGTCGGCGTTCCGAGTCAGAAAATCGGCGGGCTATATTACGCTCCTGCCGCGAGTAGGTGAGTGTGACCGAGGAGCCCGACCCACCGGAGGTCTTCGCCACCCTCGACGACGAGTACGCTCGCGACATCCTCGTGGCGACGAAGACCGATCGACTGTCTGCGAAGGAACTCAGCGAGGAGTGTGATATGTCACGCCCAACCGTCTCGCGTCGTGTCACGCGCCTCGTCGAGCAGGGCCTCCTCGAAGAGTACACACACGTCGACCCAGGAGGACGACACTACAGCGAGTACGAGGCGCGCCTCGAACGCGTCGACGTACACCTCCAAGCTGAGGGCTTCGATGTCCAGATCGACGTCCGGCCGGACCCCGCCGACCGGATCACATCCATCTTTGAGAAGATACGGGAAGACTGACTCATGGAACACACGCTATTCGTCATCGGCAAACTGTTCACGACCGCGCTCGCGCTGGTCATCGCCTATCAGGCCTACCGTGGGTACCAACGGCATCACACGCGGTTACTCCTGTACGTTGCAGCCGGCTTCGGACTGGTCGGGCTCGGCGGCCTTCTCGAGGGCGTGCTCTTCGAGGTCCTGCAGGTGTCGATCTTCGACGCCGGATTCGTGGCGGCGCTCGTTACCGCCGCAGGGATGCTGTCCATCCTGTACGCGCTCTATGCCCCGAATCCCTGAGTATTCGGGGGAGGATTTCAGATAGGCTGATTCCATACGAAGACGAACGATCTGAACACCGCCTACGTGTCACAGTACGGCCTCGACGAGCGGCCAATACACGAGCCACGCGCCCGCGATCGCGACGATCGCGGCGAGGATCGTCACGACGCCGAGGGCAAACACCTCCCGAGTATCCACGTGTCCCCGGTTGAACGCCAACAGGGCGGGCGGAACGTGGAGGGGGACGAGCACGGTCGATCCGGCGACCACCACCGCCGAGAGGGAGAGGAAGAGCCCGTTCAGGTCGTAGGTACGAGCGAACGTGACCAGGATCGGGATGACGACGATGAGACACGCCGACCCGCTCGGAAACAACAGCCGGATCCCGAGCACGAGCGCGAGGAGGACGATGACGATCGTTGCGGGTGCGAAAGCGTCGAAGGGGATCACTGCCGACCCGGCAGCCACGAGCCATTCGAACGCGCCCGTCGCCTCGAGCACGTCGATCAACGAGAACATTCCGCCGATGAGAAACAGAACGCCCCAACTGACCTCGGTCATGTCCTCGACGTCGAGGACGCCCACGGCGGGAAGCGACAACACGCCGACGGCGACGATCGCCGGAAGGACCGTCGGAATCCCGAGGAACGGGCTGGCCGCCCACGAGAGCAACGTGGCGCCCATCACGAGCCCGACCGCCCACTGGTCGCGCGTGATCGGCTCCGGGTCGTCGATCGCGTCATCCCCGTCGGTCCCGGATCGTCCGTCTTCGTCGGTTCCGGGTCGCCCGTCTTCGTCGGTCCCGGATCGTCCGCCCCCGTCCGTCGTGCGTCGTCCGGAGTCGGACGCTATCGGATGGAGCCGCTCAACGCTGATCACGCCGACGACGTAGATGAACACCGCCGGCGGGATCATGTACAGCGCCCAGGTGATCCAGTTGATAGTGTATCCGGACGTTTGGATCAGCTGTGCGCCGATGATGGGGAGCCCGCCGCCGGTCATCAACGACATCGAGGCGATCGGGTTGAGCTGGCCCAACAGTAGGAACGACGAGGTGCGAAAGGGGTGATCCGCATCGAGATCGTAGATGTCGGCGACCTCCTCGATGATCGGCGTGAACGCGACCATTCGGGCCAGCGCCGAGGGCATCAGAAACGACAACGCGAGCACGTACCGACTCGTCTGCCGGAACGACGCCCGCGGCGTCGAGGCGGACGCCAACAGGCGACGAGCCACACGCGCATCCAGCCCCACTTTGGAGATGGCGTGTCCAAGCACGAGAAGCGCGAAAAAGAAGAAAAACAGCGTGGACGCGAACCCGGTTGCGGCGGCCTCGAAGGTCGATACCGTCCCGAACGCGTACAGAAACCCGACCACGAGCAGGCTGGTGACGACGTGGGGTACCGCCTCGCTTTGCCAGAGCACCAGCCCGAACCCGAAGATGCCGAGCGCGATCAGCCCCGATCGGGAGAGTCCGGATGGTGGCTCAAACAGCACGGCCGCACCGAGACAGCCACAGGCGGCGACGATCGACAGCATCTCCGTTCGTGTCGGCCGAGAGCGTGCATCCGACGTGGTCGACTCCGTCATGTGTCCGAGGGGCCCCGTACCTGACTCCTGTGTGAACCGGCTATTTGCCTGTTGTGACTTCGTCGGACCGACGCACCCGTCCCGTGCGGTCGCCCGAACGCGGTGTTTCCGCTAGACCGACGCGACGGCGGTTTCGATCACGGAGCGTGCCTCCGAAACGAGGTCGTCGACGTCGTCGCTTTCGGCGTACAGCCGGATGTAGGGCTCGGTGCCGGACGGCCGCACGAGCACCCAGGAGGCGTCGGGGAACTCGAGGCGGACGCCGTGGTCCGTGGCGACGTCGGCCGCCGGGAACGCCTCCGGAAGGGCGGTCGCGAGCCGGTCCATCGCCGGGCCCTTCGCCTCGTCCGGACAGTCGACGTTCACCTTCCGATAGGGACGTTCGGTGACGGGCGCACGGAGCGCATCGAGTCCCTCCGCCGCGACGAGCCGAGCGAACACCGCGGCCGAACAGACGCCGTCGATCCAGCCGCCGAACCGGGTGTGCGTGTGTTTCCACGGCTCCGCGGCGAAGGCGACCGCGACGTCGCCGGATTCCTCACGCTCGGACGCCGCCTCCCGGACGGCAGCGATCCCCTCGTGAAGCGCGCCGAGGCGGACGCTCTCGACGCGACCACCCGCTTCCCGGACGCGCTCGTCGATCCGGCCCGAGGCGTTCGGCGTCGTGACCACGACCGGATCCGCAGCCTCGCTCGTGCGCGTGTACCGCTCGGCGAGGATCGCGAGAACGGTGTCCTCGTGGACGATCTCCCCGTCCGCGTCGACGATCACGATCCGATCGGCGTCCCCGTCGTGCCCGATACCGAACGCGAATCCTGCATCGGTTCCCGGCCGACCGGGGTTCTCGATTCCCTCGTTGGCGTCCGCGACGAACGCACGGAGGTCGGACAGCGTCTCGGGAGTGGGCTTGCTGCCGCGACCCGGGAAGTGGCCGTCGACGTTCCCGTTGAGCGTGACGACCTCGGCGCCGAGGTCGCCGAGCACGGCCGGCGTCGCCAGCGCGGCCATCCCGTTCCCGCAGTCGACGGCGATCCGAAGCCCGTCGAGCGGCGCGCCGAATCCTCGGGCATAGGCGGCGACGGCCTCCCGATACTCCTCGAGTACGGCGACCGACTCCGGCTCCGTCCAGCGGTCCCAGTCGGCGGGTTCGGTGCCCTCGGTGACGCGCGTCTCCACCGCCGCCTCAGCGTCGCGGTCGAACTCGACGCCGTCGCGAAAGAGCTTGATCCCGTTGTCGTGTGGCGGGTTGTGGGAGGCCGTCACCGCGATCCCGTACCGGCCCCGGGACGCGAACGCGAGCGCGGGCGTGGGAAGCATTCCGGCGCGTCGAACGCGCGCACCCCCGGCGGCGGCACCCGCCGCGATCGCGTCGGCGAGCGCCGGACCCGTCACGCGGCCGTCACGGGCCACCACGATCTCCGGTTCTAGCGTCCCCTCGTCGGCCACTGCGCCCTCCGCGATCGCCTCGGCGACCGCGCCGCCGACCGCGAGCGCGAGTTCGGGCGTGACGTGCGTGTCGACGTCGCCACGGATCCCCGCCGTTCCGAACAGGTTCATACCGGGGTTTCACGGCGCCACTTATAAGACTCCGCTGGTCATCGATCCGACGATGAGCGATCGAGGGGCCGAGGACCGCGTTCGCGCACACGTCCACGTTTCCGGCCACGTACAGGGCGTATACTACCGCGCCACCACCAGGGACACCGCACGCGAACACGGCGTCGACGGCTGGGTCCGAAACCTGGATGACGGTCGCGTCGAGGCCGTCTTCGAGGGATCCCCGGAGGCGGTCGAGTCGCTGGTCGAGTGGTGCCAGGAGGGGAGTCCGCGCGCGACCGTCGAGGACGTCGCCGTGGCGTACGAGGATCCGACCGGAATCGACGGGTTCGAGATCCGACGATAGTTCGGCGCGGTCTCGGCACTGGCACGGCTCCGATCTCGGCGGCGTCTCAATCCCAGAACGACTGCGTGCGGGCGTACTCGCGCTCCTGTTTGAGGATGTCGCGGTAGAACTCCGACTCGTCCTCGCGGAGCTTCGAGATGATCCGGGCGGCGTTGTGCGGGCCGACGCCGCGGGCGGCCATCGCGATCACCGCCCGTTTGCCGTGGCTCTGCACCAGGCTCGCCGATCGATAGGCGCGCTCCGTGAGTCGCTCCTGCTCGTCGTCCCGCTCGTTCGCCCGGACCGCGGCGACGGTCTCCTCGTCCCACGGGTTGAGCGCGGCGACGCGGGTCGACCCGCACTCGGGGCAGGCGGGCTGGTCCCGGATCCGCCTGACCGGCGTCCGCCGGGTCCACTCCTGACAGTGGAGACAGCACAGCAACATCCGGTCGTCCTGAATGCGCTCGCGGACCGTTTCGATGACGTCCGCGTCGGCGTTCTCCGGCACGAGAAACTCCCGTCCCGAGGACTCCCCGGCGGAGCCGATCGGGGTTCGTTCCCGGGCCGCGGCGAGGTCGATCGTCCCGTCCCGAATTCGGTCGAGGACGGTCGCGGCCCCCGCGACGTCGAGGTCCTGGTGGAACACCTCCCGGACCGCCTCCTCGTAGACGGGCGTCCCCTCGAGGGCGGCCAGAAGGCGATTGCCGCCGAACCGGCCGGATCCCTCCTGGTACCGCTTCACGGTGCCGAACTTCGCCGCCACCTGTGCGAGGGTGAACGCCAGCGTGTCGGCGTTCTTCAACGCGAGTTCGAGGTACGATGCCAGATGGTCCGGGTCGGTCTCCCCCAGAATCTCGATCACCGTCCCGGGGTCGATCGACGACGGCACCTCCAGTTCGATCCGGTACGGATCGACGTCCATCCCGACCGAGGACCCGGTCCGCTGGCCGACGAGCGCCGAGAGGAGGCGCGCGAGCGTCTCGTTTATCCGGTGGCCGAACGCCGCGTTGACGACGATCGACCGGCCGAGCCCCTCGACGACGATCCGGTCGTCGGTCGGCAGCGGCTGCTCGGCGTCGACGTGGTCGACGATCGGGTCGATCGCGTCCAGGATCGTCGACTCGTCGGCCGGATACCGCTTTGACAGCCCACGAGCCACCGCCGCCGGTGGAACCCCGTCGGCGAGTCGCTCCGCGACCTCGGCGCGGATCCGCCCGACTTCGCCGGCCACTGGCTTCGGCACGGGGATCTCCGAGCCGACCCAGGCGGGCACCTCCCCGCCGGGGTCCTCGATCGGGGAAACGTTCACGCGCTCCTCCTCCTCGTCGACATCGGTGATCCGCCACATCTCGCCGCGCTGGATGAACGTCTCGCCGGGGCCGGCGAAGTCCAGCACGAACCGCTCGTCGAGGGTTCCGATCTGCCGCCGCGAGGAGAGGTCGTAGACCTCGAAGGTCGCCTCGTCGGGGATCATCGAGAGGTTCGCGTAGAAGTACTGCCAGGAGCCGCCGGACTTCTCGATCGTGTCCGACCCCTCCTCGAGCCAGATGACGCGGTTCCCGTCGAGCTCGCGGACCACCTCCTGGAACGTCTCCTCGTCCACGTCGCGAAACGGGTACGCGCTCGTGACGATCCGGTAGGCCCGCCGGGCGTGGACCTCGCCGAGATCCATCACGATCCCGACGACCTGGTTGGCGACGGTGTCGAGGCTGCCGTACTGGATGTTCGCGGGCTCGACCTCGCCCACGGTCCCCCGGCGGGCGATGGCCAAGGCCTCGAGCGCGTCGTCCGCATCGCTCGTCACGACCGTTCCCCGCGAGACCCGGTCGCTCCGGTGGCCGGCGCGGCCGACGCGTTGGAGCAGCCGGGCCACCTCGCGGGGACTGCCGTACTGAACCACGTGATCCACGCGTCCGACGTCGATCCCGAGCTCCATCGAGGACGTACAGATCAACGCGTCGATCTCGCCCGCCTTGAACCGGTCCTCGACGTCGACCCGAACGTCGCTCGAAAGCGATCCGTGGTGGATCTCGACCGAGATCCCGGCATCCGACAGCGCCTTGAACCGGGACCCGAGCGCCTCCGCAGTCTGTCGAGTGTTGACGAACACCAACGTCGACCGGTTGTCGGCCACGACGTCGCGGATCGTTCGGACGTGGCTCGCGATCTCCTCGGTCGTTGCCAGTGCCCCCGCGAGGCGTTCGTCCTCCCCGGTGATCTCGGGGCTGACGACCGCGAAGTCCACGCGCGTCCCGGCCTCGACCTCGACGACCGCGAACTCCCGGTCCCCGGTCCGATCGGGGTCGCGTGTCCCGCAGCCGACGAGGAAGCGGCCCACCTCCTCGGGGGATCCCACCGTCGCCGAGAGGCCGATCCGCTGGACCGGTCCCGCGAGCTCCCGGAGGCGCTCGAGCCCGATGGTGAGCTGGGCGCCGCGTTTGGCCGAGGCGAGTTCGTGGACCTCGTCGACGACCACGTGCGCCACGTCCGCAAGCGCCCGTCGCATCTTCGACCCGGTCAGGATCGCCTGGAGGCTCTCGGGCGTCGTGATGAGCACGTCCGGCGGGTCGTCGGCCTGCTTCGACCGTTCGTACTGGGTCGTGTCGCCGTGTCGAACCGCGATCTCGAGGTCGAGTTCCTCGCCCCACCACTCCAGCCGGTCCATCATATCGCGGTTGAGCGCGCGCAGCGGCGTGATGTACAGCGCCGCGATCCCGTCGGGGGACGTCCCGTCCGCACGCTCCGCGCGCTCGCGAACGATCCGGTCGAAGACCGGCAACATCGCCGTCTCCGTCTTCCCGGTTCCCGTAGGCGCGAGCACGAGCGCGTTCCGCCCCGCCGCGATCGGCGGGATCGCCTTCCGCTGCGGCTCGGTCGGTCTGGTGAACCCCCGCTCCGAGAGCGCCTCCCGGATCGCGGGACCGAGCCGAGCGAACGCGTCAAGTCCCTCCGTCTCGGCGTCTCGATCCGCATCGCCGTCGCGATCCGCGCCGGCGTCGTGAGAATCGTCGTCGTGTCCGTCGGCGACGTCGGCGTCCGAATCGCCGGCAGCACCCTGCACGTCGCCGGACAACGGGGGCTCGGACATCGACGTATCTTCGGGATCGAGCCGATTAAACGCGTCGCACGGCCACCTCGCGCTGTCCCACACCGCGCCGTGCCGCCCACGATCGTCCGTCACGTACCGTCCGTTCGGCCGCGCTCCTAGACGTCCCGGTAGGGACCGAGCCGCGTTCCGTCGAGGAGGTACGCCTCCGCGTCATCGAGCGCGTCCGGGAGGAACGGCGAGAGGAACCCGTTCCCCTCGACGTTCACCCAGGTTCCGCCTGACCGCTCGTTGAACGCGGGAAAGACGACGACGTCGGGGTCGGACTCGACCGCCTCGACGGCGGTCGATCCGGGTTCGGCGGCGTCGAACGCCTCAACGCGAAGCGACCCGCGGAGCCACGCGTGTTCGACACGACTGCCGCCGACCGCGTCCGAGAGCCGAACCTGCGGATGTTCGTGACCCAGACAGACGACGTCCGCCTCGAGCACGTCGGGTTCGGGCCACGTGTGACCGTGCACGACCCCGATCGACTTTCCCCTTGTCCGTCCCTCTGCACCCAGTCGACCGCCCTCGGGCGGGATCACCGTTAGTCCGTCGGCGACCCGCTCGGCGACCGATTCGGCGACGCCGGCGTCGTGGTTGCCGACCACGAGCGTCATCGGAACGCGCTCGGTGACGGCAGCGATCAGCGCCTCGATCTCCTCGCGTTCGGGGCCCTCGGGCTCGGGGATCCGATGGGCGAGGTCGCCGAGCACGACCAGTCGGTCGGCGGTCGTCCGGTCGAGCAGCGACAGGACGTGCTCGCGGCGCCCGTCCGCGTCGCTGTCCAACTCGACGCCGCGCTCGTACCGGAGGCCGGCCTCGATCCCGGCGTGGTAGTCGGCGATCAGGAGCACACGCTCGTCCGGGAGGTCGGCGACCGCCGCCGGCTCGCCCGGGACCGGTTCGACGAGGGCCATCCGGTCAGATGGCCTTCAGCCGGTCGTCGCTCGGCTCGTAACACTTGCCGCTCATCAGCGCGTCGTCGATCGCGTTCGCGACCGCGTCGGGGTTCGCGCCGAGCTCCGCGACGACCGCGTCGATCACGGCCTGGCGGGCGGCCCCGTCGCCGTCGTCAAGGTCGTCCATCGCCTCGAGCGCCGCGCCCGTGAGGTCCAAGTCCGCTGCATCGCTCCCGTCGTCCGCCGCAGCCCCGCCGCTTTCGGTTTCGGCGGTCACATCGGCGTCCGACTCACCGGCGGATCCGACCGGTTCGCCGAGGTCGACGTCCGAGGGTTCCTCCTCGCCCGGCTCATCGAGGGCTTCGGTCCCTTCGGCGGTTGCTCCGGGCCCCTCGTCGACTCCGGTCTCCTCGTCGACCCCGGGCTCGTCCGACGCAGCCAGGTCGTCGGCGTCCGGGACGTCGATGTCGGCCGCTCCCGGGTCGTCGACCTCCGTCCCGGTCGAGAAGTCGGTGCCGAACTCGTCCTCGATCTCGGCGCGCTCCTCCTCGTCGAACTCGTACATCTCGTCGGTGGCCGTCGTCTCGGCGGGAGCGTCAGCAGCAGCGTCCGTGTCCGTATCGACGTCCTCCAGCCCGCCGGTGTCCGAGTCCGAGTCCGAGTCCGTATCCGTGTCGGTGTCCACCTCCGCTTCCTCGTCCGTGTCGGCGTCCGAAGCGGACGCGTCGTCCGCGGATTCCGTCCCGGCGGTCGCGCCGTCGGCGGCGTCGCCATCCGGATCGTCGGACGCCGATTCGCTCACGGAGTCGGTGGTGGTGCTCGCGGTCTCGGTGACGAGGTCATCGGGCTCGTCGGCGTCGTTGGCGTCGTCGGCCTCCACATCGGCCGTGCTCGCCCCGTCTCCCGTGTCAGCCGTACCCCCATCGTCAGCCGCGTCAGCCCCGGCGGACTCACGGACTGCGGCCGCGTCGATCGAGACGTCGGTCTCGGGGAGCGGTCCCACGTCCGCCGACCCGCCCGCATCCGGCGTGATGTCGGGGGCGCGAACGTCGTCGCGCTCGCCAGCGATCAGCTCGAGCGCGTCGACCGCCATCCGGCGCGTTGCCTCGAGATACGCCCGGGAGGTGTCGTAGTGGTCGATCGCCCGCGGGATCCCCTCCGCCAGGGCGGCGGGCGCGCCGCCGGCCTCGAGGGCCGTCCGCAGGTCCTCGCCGCGGAGTTCCGAGTCGAGCGCTGCCTCGAACACCGCCAGGCGGTCGAGCGTCGTCTCGGCAGCCCGAACGACCCATCGATCGCGGGTGTCGGCGTCGACCGCGTTGAGGCTCTCGGGGCGGACCGAGGTGAACACGCGGTCGGAATCCTCCGGCTGGAAGGTCCGCGCCTTCCCGGTCAACGCGACGAACGTCGGCGGCTCGGCGCGCTCCAGGAACGCCTGCTCGTCGGGCTGGTACTGGCCGGCGTAGGTGACGAACGCGCCCGAGGGGTCGACGACCCGCCCGCGCCGGGTCTCCTCGTTCACACGCTCGACCTCGGTCAGGACGCCGACGACGAACAGCCGGTTGACCCGAGCGCCGAGCGGCGTGAGCACGTAGTTCGGCGCGCGCTCCTCGTCGCTTTCGGAGTACGACAGCGTCGCGTCGTCGAACTCGCTCGCGAAGAGCCGGTAGGCGACCTCGCGCGTGCCGGGTCCGGAATCGGAACCGCTCATCGGTCCACCCCCGTGTCTTCGCCACGATCCGCATCCTCGTCACCGATTCGGGCTCCTCCCGTGACACGTTCACGACCGCCGTCGGTCGCGGCCCGCGATCGGATCGTCGAGAGCACGCTTCGGGCCGTCTCGGCCGGATCGTCGTCCGCGGCCGTGAACGTCTCGGCATCGAGATTCGCACCGTAGTCGTCCACCGAGAGGTTCCCGCGAACGCGGAAGGCGCGACCGACGAGTTCGTCCGCGATCGACTCGGCCACGACGGACTTGTCCATCGCCTCGCGGGCGGCCTCACGGGCGTCCTCGAGTCCGCCGCCGTAGACGTCGGCCGTCAGGTCGGCATCGAGGACGACCGTCGTCGTGGCGGTGCCGTCGTCAAGGATCGCCCTCACGCGGAGGTCGTCTTCTCCCTCGACGTCGCCGTGGCTTCGGCACTGGCCGCTCTGGAGCACGCGACCGCAGTCGGGACAGCGCTCGATGAACCCCGACCCCTCACGGAGGTCGAGGACGGTACCGACGACCTCGACGTCGAACATCCCGCCGGTATCGATGGCGTCGGCGATCGACAGCCGGGGTGCGTTCTCGTTGACCGACACCGGGTCCGGAAGCGGCGTGACGGTGGAGAACTCGGTGAGATTGATCGAGGGGACACCGCGGAACTCGCGGACGTACACGTCCTCGATCCGGAGGTCGGCGCCGGCCTCGACGGTCGATCGCGGGTCCCAGTCGGTGAAGGGAAGCCGCGCGGTCTCGTCGCCGACGACGCCCTCGAGGATCGGCGTCTCGCCGTCGCGGCCCGAGATCGTCTTCGAGTCGACCTCGAGCACACGGACCTCGATGTTCCGCCCGCGGTCCCCTGGCTCGAGGTCGATCAGGTCCCGGTCCCCGCCGATCGTGGCGTCGACGGTCACGTCCTCGTCGGCGATCGCGACCGTGGTTGCGTCGCCGAGATTCAGTTCCGGCTCACCCTCCCACTCGCGGACGCCGGCGTTGCCGATCGTCAGCGAGTCGCCCGGCTCGAACCCGAAGTCCTGCCAGGCGGTGTAGGATATCCGTCCGGTTCCGTCCGCCAGCTCGCCCTCCCGGATCGTGATGTCCTCGCCCTGATACCGGATCGTTCGTGTGCCGACCGTGAGCACGCGCACGGTGACCGTGACGTTGCCGTGATCCGTCGTGATCTCGGCCAGGTCGACGGTCGTCGGCGACGGCGAGGAGCCGCCGCTTCCGCCGCCGTGTTTTCGCCGAACGCTCTGTTTGGCCTCGTCGATCGGGACGCTGTACTCCAGTAGGTTCTCCAGGTCCGCTTTGACCTCCGCTTTGTCAATGCCGAGGGTGGAGGCGAGTTCCTCGGCGTGTGCATCTACGTCCATCGAAGCGGGATTCGGCGCCGCCGCACAAAAGGGTTGCTCGCGGGCGAAGTACGGCGCCCCGAAGACACCGAAACGACAATGGCGCCGCGGGCAGACGTCGCGATATGCACGTCGTCGTCAACGCCGCCCAGAGCGTCGACGGGAAGCTCGCCACGCGGCGGCGCGAGCAGCTCCGCATCTCCGGCTCCGAGGACTTCGACCGCGTCGACCGGATCCGCGCGGCGGCCGACGCCGTCCTCGTCGGCGTCGGGACCGTGCTGGCCGACGACCCACATCTCACGCTCACCGAGGAGGACCGTCGCGTCGGCCGACTGCGAAACGGCCGACCCGGCAATCCGGCTCGCGTCGTCGTCGACTCGCGCGGTCGAACCCCGACCGACGCACGGATCCTCGATGACGCGGCCACGACGTACCTGCTCGCCGGTGCCGCCATCTCCCCCGACCGCCGCGCAGCGCTCGAGGCGGCCGGCGCAACGGTGATCGAGACCGGGAACGGGACGGATGTGCCGGAGGGAGAGAACGACGGCGACGACTCCTCGCCGGCCCGCGTCGATCTCACGGATGGCCTCGAGGCGCTCGCGGACCACGGGATCGACCGGATCATGGTCGAGGGCGGTGGCGAGGTGATCTTCTCGCTGTTCGATGCCGGCTTGGTCGACGAGCTGTCGGTCTACGTCGGGTCGATGGTGATCGGCGGTCGGGACGCGCCGACGCTTGCCGACGGCGACGGCTTCACCGATTCGTTCCCGTCGCTGACGCTCACCGGAACCGAGCGGCTCGACGACGGGATCGTGCTCTCCTACGACGTCGACTCCGCGGACGCCTGATCGGCGCGGTCAGTCCGTTCGGGGCGTTCGGCCTACTCGGACCGCTCGAACCGGTCGAGTGCCACCCCGAGCATATCGGGACTGGCCGGCTGGAACTCCTCGCGTTCGTGCTCGGGGAGGTACTCCCGGACGCCGTTCCAGGAGTCGCGGGCATAGCGCGCATCGAGCAGGACGCGAACGCCGCGCTCGTCGGCGCCGCGGATGACGCGCCCGATCGCCTGTCTGGCCTTGCGGACCGCCGGCACCGTCAGGGCCGTCTCGAAGCCGTCGCCGAAGCGCTCGTCGTAGGCGGCCACGACCGCGCGGGTTCGCGGGCGGGCGGTGTTGATGATCGGCACCCCGCAGACGACCGCCGCGTGGAGTCGGTCGCCGCGGTAGTCGACGCCCTCGGTGAGCGTGCCGCGGAGGCTCGTCACGAGCACCTTCCCGTCGCCGGCGAAGAAGTCGTCCTTGAGCGACTCGGTCACGTGATCGCCGGACGACTCGTCGATCAGGACCGGTTTCTCGAGACGATCGTCGAGCTCGCCGGCCATCCACTCCGCCTCGGCGTAGTTCGGCATCCCCACGAGGACGTTTCCCGGTCGGCGGGCGACCTCGACGGTCGCGTCCAGGTGCGCGAGGCGGGTCTCGGTCCCCTCGCCCGGTGCACCGCGGTTGTCGTGGGTGTACTTCGGAACGTCGACGGCGAGGCTCTCGCGGTTCTCTGGCGGGAACGTGAGCCCGTGGGTGCGCTCGAGCACCGGCCGACCCGACTCGGCGAGATGGTCGAGGCCGGTCACCTCCCTGAAGACGTCCATCGGTTCGAGCGTCGCGCTCATCAGGATGCCGCCGCCGAACTCGGCGAGTCGATCGCCGATGGCACGGCTCGGCAGGCAGTTGAACAGGGCGAGCCGCGCGTTGTAGACGCGCCGCCAGTCATCCGGCGGCTCGGCTTCGTCCCAGGTGCGTTCGAGGTCGATCGCCCGAAAGAACGTCTCGTGGTCCTCGCGGTACCACGCGTTCACCGTCCGTCCGACGCCCGGCGCCGCGCGTTGGGCGTCCTCGCCCTCGAGCTCGTGGAGCACGCGCTCGGCCACCGCACCGACCGCCGGCGCGAGTGCCCAGACGCGGTCCCCGTAATCGTTCTCCTCGGCCCACGCCGAGATCTCGTCGACGCCCGGCGAATCCGGGTCTCGAAGCGGGATCTCGGCGTCGTCGAGCCGGTCGGGGTCCGCACGCCAGTCCGGCTGCTCGCGGTCGAGGTGCTCGACGACGCGGCGGTCGAGCTCGCCGCGAAGCGCCTCGTAGAACTCACGGACGCGCTCGACGTCCTCGATCGAGACGTCGCTGTCCGCGATCTCGCCCCGCACGACGTCGGCGTCGTCGGTGTACTGCCCCTCGTCGTCGAACCGAACCGGCTGGACCACGCGGGTGAGTTCGGCGATCGCGTCCCGGAGGCTCCGGTCCGCGACGCCGTCGCTCACGAGGTCACGCACGCGCGGTTCGAGCATATGGGCCTCGTCGCAGACGACGAAGGTCGACTCCTCGAGCAGCGCGCCGGTGAACGAGCCGGTCGTCGTCGGGTCGAAGGCGTGGTAGTAGTTCCCGATCACGACCTCGACCTCGGGAACGAGCGCCCCCATCACGGAGTGGGGACACGATCCCGCCCCGGCCGCCAGCCGGACCAGTTCCGTCGCGTCGACGTGGCCGCGGTCGGTCACGTCGAAGGGCACGGCCTCGACGGGCTCGCCGTCCTCCGGGAGGTCCGCGAGGTAGCCGGCGTAGAACGGGCAGTACTCGGTCCCCTCGTGTTCCTCGGTATCGGGTCGGTAGGGGGTCGGTTCGCCGTCAACTGAGAGGAACTCCGCGCCTCCCGTCCCGGCCGAGCCGCCCGAGTCCGCCAGCCCGACCTGCTGGCTGCGGGCGTTCGCGGCGAGTGACTCCGCGGTCGTGGATCCCCCGTCTCCGACCAGCGACCGGGTCCGATCGCGAAGCCCCTCACAGCGCTCGTAGACGTTCGTCGTGTCGATCCCGCCCCGGTTCTCGCGGGCGTACGGACAGACGTCCGCCTTGCCGACGAGGGTGATCCCCGAGACCGGTCGATGGTCCTCGGGACGGTTCTCGTTGATCGTCTGCAGGTCCTCCTCGAACTGGCGAAGTTGCTGTTTGACGCTCGTGAGGACGAACACGCGCTCGAACGGCGAGTCCGGATCGCGAACGCGGTCGATCCCGGCGGTCAGCGCGAGCATCGTCTTCCCCGTCCCGCAGGCGCCCTCCAGCGCGAGGAATCCCCCCTCGTCGGCGGCCTCGACCGCCGCGTCGATCCCCTCGGCCTGCTCGGGGTACGGTTCCGGATGACCGAACACGTCCGACCAGGGTGGCTGGGAACTCACTGCCACGGGGTAGTGCGGTTTCCCGGTTAAAGCTTCGTTCGTCGCGTCACGGGTCAGCCATCCTTCCGGGTCGGCGGGTTTCGTCGGTTCATTCCGTTCGCCAGCGTCCCGGTCACAGGAGGCTGCGTCCGTAGACGATCACCGCGAGGTTGTTCGCGAACACGAACAGCCCCGCCGCGAGCAGGAGTCCGAGGAATCCCTCGATCAGTCGTTTGAACGGTCCTCGATACGGCGCGGGCGTTTCCCGGACCAGTTGGGCGAGGCCGTAGAACAACACGATGAGCAGCCCGGCGGCCGCCAGGTGGACTCCGGCGAGTACTGATACCGGTCGCGTGAGCAGCCACGCCATCACCGGATTCGACTCGTGTTCGACGCCGACGACGGCGACCGCGTACATCGACGTCAGGAGATCGACGGTGATCAACAGGAACAACGCCGCCCCGGTCCAGCCCCAGAACTCACGGTGCCACGACGCCGAGGGGGACGGGTCGGCCATACCGTCGACTGCGTGGCCGCCCGGGGAAAGGGTTGTCGGCGATCACGGGCACACCGGATCGGGTTCGGACCGATCGGTGCGCGGACGGACCGCGGTGCGGACCGCTTGGAGCGCGAAACGACCCGAGTGTGGCCAACCGGACAGCTATCGTGTGTGTTTCACACATTTCTACCGAACCGCTTACAACCGTCGAGCGGCTACCGTTCGTATGAGCGATTCACCACCGAGCGAGTCCGGCGGCGACGACCTCGAAGCGATCCGCGAACGCAAGCTCTCGGAACTACGGGAGAAAGCGGAAAACGGAGCGCTCGGCACGGAGGCCGACGCCACCGAGACCGACGACGGGGCAGCCGCAGCCGAGTCGCCGGACGAACCGATCTACTACGAGGGCGGCTCCTTCGAGGAGGAACTTGCGGGCCACGACCTCGTCCTCGTCGATTTCTACGCGGACTGGTGTGGTCCCTGCAAGATGCTCGAGCCGGTTCTCGAGGACGTCGCCGCCACGACCCCGGCGACGGTGCTGAAGGTCGACGCCGACGTGCATCAGAACCTGACGGGGCAGTACGGGGTACGAGGGCTCCCGACGTTGTTGCTGTTCCGCGACGGCGAGCCGGTCGAACGTCTCGTCGGCGCGCAAACCGAGGAGCAGCTCCGGTCGGTGATCGATCAGCACGCCGCCTAGGTCGGGGATCGGTTCCGGTCCGGCTTCCCGAACGATTAATCCCGGTCCGGCCGAAGCGATCACTGAATGATCACAGCCGACCGAATGGCGGCGGTCGACGCCAACGCGGCGGCCCTCGGCGTCCCCCGCAAACAGCTGATGGAGTCGGCGGGCAACGCGATCGCCCGTGAGGTCCGAACGATCGCCGACCCGGGTGCGACGGTGACGTTGGTGTGCGGGCGCGGGAACAACGGCGGCGACGCCTTCGTCGCGGCCCGGTTTCTGTCGGAGTACGACGTTCGCGTCCGTCTGCTCGGGCGTCCCGAATCGATATCGACCGCGATCGCCCGGGAGAACTGGGACGCGCTCGACGCGGCGGAGATCGACGCCGAGGCCGTCGTCGACCCGACCGGTGAACACGACCGACTGGCACTCGGGGATGCGGACGTCATCATCGACGCGATGCTCGGGACCGGCGTGTCCGGTCCCCTCCGGGAGCCCGAACGGACGGTCGCGAAACGCATTACGGAGGCGGCGTCGGGCAAGGATACAGCCGTTCTCGCCGTCGACGTGCCCTCCGGCATCGACGCCGACACCGGCGAGATCGCGGCCGGTCCCGACGGGGAACGGGTCGCGGTCCCCGCCGACCGGATCGTGACGTTCCACGACACCAAGCCGGGGCTGGCGTCGGCGACGAACGCCGAGGCGACGGTCACCGTCGCCGACATCGGGATCCCGGACGCTGCCGAGCTGTTCACCGGTCCCGGCGACCTGCTCGGGCTGGACCGGGACCCGCAGAGCCACAAGGGCGACCACGGCGAGGTCCTGGTCGTCGGTGGGGGGCCCTACACCGGCGCGCCGACCCTTGCGGCCCGGGCGGCGTTGCGTGCCGGCGCCGACCTGGCCCACGTGGCCTGTCCGGAGTCGGTTGCCCGCGAGGTACAGGGCTTCTCCGAGGACCTGATCGTGCACGAATTCCCTGGCGAGATCCTCGAGCCCGGGCACCTCGACCGGATCCGTGAGCTCGCTTCCGGACGGGACGTCGTCGTTTTCGGCCCCGGTCTCGGCGACGCGGACCCGACGCTGACGGCGGTGAAGCGCTTCCTCGAGGCGTACGACGGACGTGCCGTGATCGACGCTGACGCGCTACAGGTCGTTCCGGACGTCGAAACCGACGCCACGCTCGTGTGTACACCCCACCAGGGCGAGCTGCGGGCGATGGGCGGGCCGAGCGCCGACGAGTGGCGCGAACGCGCCGATCGAGTCCGGGAGTTCGCCGCCAATCTGGGCCAGACCGTCCTCGTGAAGGGCGCCTACGACGTGATCACCGACGGCGAGGATCTCCGGGTGAACCGGACGGGGAACCCCGGGATGACCGTCGGCGGGACCGGCGACGTGCTCGCGGGCACCGTCGGCGCGGTCGCGTGCACTCAACGGCCCTTCCAAGCTGCGGCGATCGGCGCGTACGTGAACGGGCGCGCGGGCGACCTGATCGTCGAGGACCGGGGATACGGACTGGTTGCGACCGACCTGATCGACCGGATCCCGGAGGCGGTGCGGACCGATGCGTGAGGACGATTCCGCCGGCGAGCATGAGGACGACTCCGGCGGCGAGGTCGATCCCGATTCGGGGCCGGACAACCCGGACGCCGAGGGCACGGATGCGACCGACGCGGACGTGGACGAGACGGATGCAGCCGACCCGGACGCGGCCGACGCGGACGCGACCGACGCGGACGATCTCACCCACACCACCGACGACGGGGACGTCCAGATGGTCGACGTCGGCGACAAACCCGATACGGCCCGGCGCGCGGTCGCCCGCGGCGTGATCCACCTCACGCCGTCGACGATCGAGGCGATCGAGGCCGACGCGATCGGGAAGGGCGACGTGCTTGCGACCGCCCGGATCGGCGCGGTGCAGGCGGTCAAACACACCTGGGAGACGATCCCGATGTGTCACCAGATCCCGATCACGAACGTCGAGACCGACTTCGCCGTCGACTCCGACCGCGTCGTCGCCACCGTCGCCGTCGAGACGACCGGCAAGACTGGCTGCGAGATGGAGGCACTCGAGGGGGTCACGACCGGCCTGAACGTGGTCTGGGACATGGTGAAAGCGGCCGAGAAGACCGCCGAGGGCGGCTATCCTGACACGCGGATCGCGGACGTCGAGGTTCTCGAGAAGGAAAAGCGCGCGATCGAGTGAGCGTCGTGTGTGGATTCCGGACGACGCCCCTATCGGACGGGGACGCGATCAGTCGTCCGCGGGCGCGTCGTCGGCGCCGCCGGCGTCGACCGAGGCCTCGATCTCGGCGGCTGCAGCCTTGTACTCGGGGATCTTGGCGCGCTCGTCGAGCACGTCGTTCGTGAGGACGTTGCCGGAGGCGGCCGCGAAGTGCGGCGTCGTCCAGATGACGCCCTCCTTGATGTCCTCGGTGACCTGCGCCTTCACCTCGATCTCCCCGCGGCGTGAGGTGATCCTCACGTAGTCGCCGTCCTCGACGCCGTACCGCTCGGCGTCGTTCGGGTGGATGTCGACGAAGTTCTCCGGATGCTGGTTGTTGAGTCGCGGGGAGCGTCGGCTCATCGTTCCCGTGTTGTAGTGTTCCTCGAGACGGGCGGTGGTGAGGATCAGCGGGTACTCCTCGTCGGGCGTCTCCTTGGGCGGCTGATGGCGAACGCCCTCGATGTGGCCGCGCCCGCTTTCGGTGTCGAAGGTGTCCCCGTAGAGGAACGGGTCGCCCTCGTCACCCTCCTCGTAGCAGGGCCAGTGGAGCCCCTCCTCGCCGAGGGCGTCGTAGGTCATCCCGTAGTAGATCGGACAGACCTCACGCAGCTCCTCGAAGACGTCCTCGGGGTCCGCGAAGTCGAAGCCGCCGTCCTCGCCGAACAGGCGTCGGCCGACCTCCGAGACGATCTCGAGGTCGTGTTTCGTGTTCTCGTGGACCTTCTCGACGCCGCGCATCCGCTGGACGCGCCGGTCGGTGTTGGTGACCGTTCCGCCGCGTTCGGCCCACGTGGTCGCCGGGAGGACCACGTCGGCGTACTCCGCGGTCTCCGTCATGAAGATGTCCTGGACGACGGTGAACTCGAGATCCTGTAGGCGCTCGGCGACGCGGTTTGCGTCCGGCTCGGACATCACCGGGTTCTCGCCCATGATGTAGAGCCCCTTGATCGAGTCGCCCGCCTCGTGGGAGATCTCGACGTTGGTGAGGCCGGGCTCGTCGGGCACCTCGAAGCCCCAGACCTCCTCGACGCTCTCGCGGGCCTCGTCGTCGTCGACGGGCTGGTAGCCCGGCAGGACGTTCGGCATCGCGCCGACGTCGGAGGTCCCCTGGACGTTGTTCTGACCACGCAGCGGGTTGACCCCGGTTCCGGGTCGGCCGAGGTTGCCCGTGGCGAGCGCGAGGTTGATCTCGTTTTGGACGTTGTCGACGCCGCAGGTGTGCTGGCTCATCCCCATCCCGGTGAAGATGGCGGCGTTGTTCGCCTTCGCGTACTTCTCTGCGGCCAGCTCGATGTCCTCGAGCGGGACGCCGCACTCCTCGGCGGCGGCCTCCTTGTCGAAGTCCTCGAGGGTCTCCTGGAGGTGGTCGAAGCCCTCCGTCCGCGACTCGATGAACTCCTCGTCGACCCAGTCGTTCTCGAGGACCGTCTTGAGAACGATGTTGAGCAGCGGGATGTCCGTTCCCGGCTCCAGTTGGAGGTGCATGTGGCGGTCGGTCTCGTCGATCTGGAACGACCGCGTCGTCTTGTTGGCGTGCGGGTCGACCTGAATGACGGTCGCGCCCTCGAGCACCGCCTGCCGGAAGTACTGGCTGTTGGCGATCGGGTGCTGCTCGCCGGGGTTTGCCCCCTGGATCCAGAAGACGTCGGCCGCCTCCTCGAGGTCGGCCATGCTGTTGGTCATCGCGCCCGCGCCGAGGCTCTTGCGCAGCGCGTAGACCGTCGAGGCGTGACACATCCGCGTGCAGTTGTCGACGTTGTTGGTGCCGTATCGTCGGGCGAGCTTCTGGAGGAGGTAGTTCTCCTCGTTCATCGTCTTCGAGGAGCCGAAAAAGCCCATCGCGTCCGGGCCGTTCTCCTCGCGGATGCGCTCGAGCTCGTCGACGACGCGGCCGTACGCCTCCTCCCAGGTCGCCTCGCGGAACTCGCCGTCCTCCTTGATCAGCGGGTCGGTCAGACGGTCCTCGTGGTTCACGACCTGCGTCGCCGCGCCACCCTTGATGCAGATCCGTCCCTCGTTGACCGGGGCCTCACCCCACGGTCGGAACTGCACGTCGCCGGGATCCTCGCCCTGGTCGACCTGGATCCCACAACCGACGCCGCAGTACGGACAGATCGTCTTGACCGGTTCCGATTCCTCACTGGACATGGATTCCCTCCCCGTGTGCGTACATATGTTTAAGCGGACGGACTCTCGGGGTATGAGTGTGTTGGTCGATCTCGACCAACCACTACCGACCACCACCGACTACCACCGACCACCACCGATCGACGCGTCGGGAAACGTTCAGGGACTCCCGCCCCGAAGCAACACGCGAGATGACCGACGCCACCACCGACCCCGAACTCACCGCCGACACGATCGCGGATCTCTCCGCGGCGTATCGGGAGACGGAACCGATCTACGCGGTGGAACAGGAACAGCGTGAGACGCTGCCCGACGCGCTTCGGGCCGGCGAGTTCGGCCGGCGGGACGCGGAGTGGATGGTCCGATGGTACTTCCGGCGGCACCTCGGCGCGTACCCGGATCGGAAGCGCCGCGCGGTCGAGGAGCGGTTCGAGTCGAATCCCTTCGACGACGTGATCGCGGCCATCACCACCGCGGCAGACCGCATCGAGGACGAGGATGTGGCGGGCGCGACCACGGAGCTCACCGCGCTCGAGGGGGTCGACGTCGGGGTCGCCTCGGCGTTCCTCGCGTTCCTCGATCCCGAGTCGTGTCCGGTCGTGAGCGAACGCGAGTGGCGGGCACTTCGGGAGTGCGGCGCGATCGCGGAACCGTATCCCGATCCGCTCGACGTCGACGACTACCGCCGCTACCGATCGGCGTGTCTGGAGATCGCCGCGGAAACCGGACACGATCTCCCGGCGGTCACACACGCGCTCTGGCGGCTCAGAGCCGATGGCGGCGGGCAGGATCGCGACGGGCAGGATCGCGACGACTAGCGGAACGGGACGAACCGCGACGACTAGCGGAACGGGACGAACCGCGACGACTAGCGGAACGGGACGAACCGCGACGACTAGCGGGACGGGAGCGACGGAGCAGTCGGATCACCAGACGAACCGAAAGAGCAGCCAGAACGTCAGGTACGCCCCGCCGGTCGAGAGGACCGGAACGAGGTTCTGCATCAGGATGACGCGGCCGGTGGTGGTCGGGTCGAAGAGGTCGGCGGCGCTCGGAATGTCCGCCGGGCTCTCCTCGCCGAGAGTCGGTGCCTCCTCGCCGGGCTCCTCGGCGGCGAGCGCGCCCACGGACACCGTGGTCTCCTCCTCGCCGCGGATGCTATCCGAGAGCGTCGTCGTTCGGGTGGCGCGTCCCCACCCGAGCCCCACGATCGACATCGTCGCGATGATCACGAACGAGGCCGGGATGCCGATCGCCGACAGGCCGATGACGATCCCCGACGAGACGAGGGCGACGACGATCGCCGCCGTGAGCGGTAAGTCGGTGAGGTTGTTGCCGAGCGTGTCAAGCGTGCGGCGCGCGATCGTGAGCGCGCCCAACGCGACCGCGCCCGAACCGAGAAGCAACAGCAGGTTCAGTTCCACGCCGGCGCCGTACAGCGGGGCGATCGCGTTCGCGATGTTGGAGGTCCCCGAGGAGAACGCCATCAGACAACTGATGGAGACGAGCACGATCGTCCCCACGAACTCGCGCCGCGTGGTGTTCGGTCCGGGGCGGGGAACCGGAACCGCCCCCGACTGATCCAGCTGGATCAGGGATCCGTCGCTCGTCGTGATCGCGACCCAGCGGTTGATCGTCGGGTAGATGTATCGGCCGATCATCACCGAGACCCAGAACCCCACGAGGGGCGCGACGATCCACCAGACGGCGATCTCGCCCATCACGGCCCAGTTCAACTCGCCGGTCGCCACGCCCAGCCCGGCGATCGCGCCGACGGCGGTCATCGACGTCGAGGCCGGAACCCCGGTGTAGTTCCCGACGAAGAGCGCGCCGCCGATGAAGAACAGGACGACGATGCTCGTCTCGATCGTGAAGACGCCGGCATCGAACAGAAGCTCGCGTCCGAGCGTGTCGACGACGCGACGTCCGATCGTCCAGGCGCCGCCGAAGAAGAACACCGACATCAACGCGCCGGCCAGCAGCTTCGAGATCACGCCCGCACCCACTGCGGGTCCGAAGGCGGGGCCGGTCGTCGAGCCGCCGATGTTGAACCCGACGAACAGCGCGACGAGGAGGCCGACGACGATCAGCGGATCAGCCACCATCAGTCGGTCTGTTCCCGGGTGGTCGCCGTCGATCGTGATGTGCTGGACTCTCCGTCATCATCCGTCTCATCGTCAGCCGTCTCGTCAGCCGCAGCGTCGGCGGTGTCCTCAGCCGTCTCGTCAGCCGCAGCGTCGGCATCGCCGTCCGTCTCGTCAGCCGTCCGCTCGTCGGCGTCAACTGCCCAGTCCTCCTCGGCAGTGCCGTTCCGGCTAGCCGCGTCCGACCCATCACCCGCATCGGTGGCCACCGTCTCGTACCGCCCCCGATCGCCGGCGTTCGGCTCCTCCGTGGCGTCCAGTTCGGTTCGGCTCGGTCGCCGTTCGATCCGGTCGTTGACCTCCTCGAGCTGGGTGATGATCGAGTCGATCTCCCCGGAGAGGGCCTCCTCGACGTTCTCGGTCACCTCCTTGGTCACCTTCTGTTCGACGCTCTGTGTAACCTCCTCGGTCACTTCCGCGGTCACCTGCTCACCGACGTCCTTACTGACCGTTTCAGCGACGGTTCGTTCGACGTTCTCCGAGACGTCCTCGGAGACCTTCTCGCCGACGCTTTCGGTCACTTCCTCGGTGATCGTTTCCTCGATCTGTTCGGTGACCTCCTCGGTCATCCACTTGGGGTCGAACCGGGACATCTTCCAGCCGACGTGGATCACGTAGGAGACGAGCGCGCCGAGACCGAACGCGATGCCGACGCCGGTCCCGACCGTGACGATGAGTACGATCGCAAGAAAGAGCAGCACCCCGTAGGCGAAATCGACGGTGAAGTCGATCTGGTTGGGTTTCATATACCTATCCAAGAGGGCCAGGGTCTTTTGCCCGTTGATACCGACCGCCGAACGATGGCGGTGGCTGGCCCCGATCGAAGCCGATCGGAACGCGGGCCGGAAACGGACACCTGGTGTGCGGGCCGGAAACAGACTCCCGGTGTCGCTGCCAAGCGAAGCGGCTTTGCTCCGGGAGGGGAAACGGCGTGCCGAGATGGATCCCGATCCCCGTTCGGCCGACGACCCGCCCCTCCGATCGAGCGGCTCGCGAACGCTTCGGTTGCTGCTCGGTAACGCGGCCGGGATGGCCGCATTCGTCGCCGTCCTCCTGTGGAACGGGGACCCCAGGCTCGCACTCGGTTCGGGTGTCCTCGTCGGCGTCCTTGCGACGATCGGAAGCGGCGTCCTCATCGAGGCCTACGATCTGTGATCTCCGGACCCACCGGCGAGCGCGGCCAGCCGGTGTTTAAATACGTCGAGGACGTAGCCGAACTCGAAACAGTGCAGGGAGCACACCACGCCACGTCCGCGGTTCGCGGTCACGACCGATGAGCGGCGAGCAGTCGACGACCGACGGCCCAAGCCGGCGGGCGGTCGTCGCCAAACGCGTCGAGTCGGGCGACGGGGACCTCGAGGAGATCGAACAGCTCGCCAACGCCGTCGATTACGAGGTCGTCGGTCGGCTCACGCAGACGCGTGAGGAGGACGCCGCCTACATGTTCGGCGAGGGGAAGGTCGAGGAGCTGGCCGCGCTCGTCGTCGAGACCGACGCCGACTGCGTGATCGTCGACAACGACCTGGGCCCGTATCAGACGTTCAACATCGGCGGGAAGCTTCCCGACGACGTCGCGGTCGTCGATCGCTTCACGCTCATCCTCGAGATCTTCGGCGAGCGCGCACGGACCCGAAAGGCACAACTGCAGGTCGAACTGGCGGAACTGCGCTACGAGCTCCCGCGTGCGGAGGCCAAAGCCAGCCTCGCCAAGCGCGACGAGCGGCCCGGGTTCATGGGGCTCGGCGAGTACGACGAGAGCGTCGAGCGGGACATCAAACGCCGTATCTCGGACATCCGCGACGAGCTGGCGTCGATCGCCGAGAAGGAACAGACGCGCCGGGAAAAGCGTCGCGAATCCGGCTTCGACCTCGTCGCGCTGGCGGGATACACCAACGCCGGGAAGTCGACGCTGCTCCGGCAGCTCGCCGCCGACCTCGACGTCGCGGAGAACGCCGACCGCCACCCGGACCTCGAGACGACGGCGGAGTCGGAGGACATGCTCTTCACCACGCTCGGGACGACGACCCGACGGGCGCAGCTGGACACGCGGGAGGTCCTCCTCACCGACACCGTCGGGTTCGTCTCGGATCTCCCCCACTGGCTGGTGGAGTCGTTCGAGTCGACGCTGGATTCGGTCTATCGGGCCGATCTCGTCCTGCTCGTCGTCGACGCCAGCGAGCCGGTCAGAGAGATGCGCGAGAAACTGGTGACCTGTCACGACACGCTCCACGAGCGCAACGAGGCGCCGATCGTGACGGTCTTCAACAAGGCCGACCGCCTCGATGCGGAGGCGATCGCCGAGAAACGCGCCGCCCTCTCGGGGCTCGCGCCGAATCCCGTCGTCGTCTCCGCCCGCGAGGGCGAGGGGATCGCGACCCTCCGCGACCGCGTCGAGGACGAACTCCCCGACTGGAAACACGAGCGGCTGTTGCTCCCGATGACCGACGACACGATGAGCGTCGTCTCCTGGATCCACGACCACGGCCACGTCGAGGAGGAGTCCTACGGCGACGACCACGTCACCGTCGCGTTCGAGGCCAAGCCTGCGATCGTGTCACAGGCTCGCGCGAAGGCGGCCGACCTCTCGCCGATCGACGCGTGAACTGCTCCGACCGAACCGTGAACTACCCCGACCGAACCGACTCCAGCGACGCATCGACCGCAGCCAGAAACGCGTCTGGATCGACCGGATGGACGGTGACCGGTTTCGGGCGACCGTGGGTATGGATCCGAACGCGGCCGCGCCGCCGCCACGTGACGACCAGACTGCCCAGACCGACGACGACGAAGGCGGCGGCACCGAGCCGACTTCGGGAGATCGACGCCAGCCCGAACGCGACGATCCCGACTCCCAAAAGCAGCGTGAACCAGTCGGTCGATCGGTAGGTCACCTCCTCGATCGCCTGCAGGGGGATCGCGTGTCCATCGACAGTCCTGCGATCGTCGCTTGCGCCGTCGTCACCGACCCCATCGACGTCGCCGATCACGATCCGCCGGTCAGTCACGCAGAGTGTGCCGCCGAACCGATCGTCGCCACGGTAGCGAACCCGATCGTCGCCCGCGAGCGTCGCGGCCGAACGCACGTCACCCACGGGCGCGTCACCATCCACGTCGTCTCCGGTCGCGTTCGCGGCGCCCATCGGGGCCTACTCCGTGTAGCGCTCGAGGACGGTCTGGAACTCGTGTTCCTCCTCGGAGATCGCCTCCCACTGGTCGAGCCCACGTTCCTCGCGGGTGCCCGGAATCGTGTTGTCGAGCAGGAGGGCGACGATGCCGCCGACGGCCATCCCCGTTTGCCCGATGACGAAGACGGTGTCGGCGACGATCTGCGTGCCGAGGATCGGGCCGAGAACGGCGACCTGGCTCATTCCGTCACGGAAGGCTGTGACGCCCTCGAGGCCGCCGAAGTACGCCGGGATCGCGAGCCCGGCGAACAGCGCGAGGCCGATCGTGAAGACGTTTCGCTGGGCGTCGAGGTCAACGTACTTGAGGTTCGAAAGGCCGACCGCGGCGATCTGCCCGAACATCGCGATGAACAGGCCCCCGATGATCGGATCGGGGATGGTCACGATGAGTTGGCTGAACGGGCCGAAGAAGCCGACGACGAGCATCACGACCGCGCCGACCTGGACGACCTGTCGGGAGGCGACGCCGGTGATGCCGATCGCGCCGATGTTCTCGGAGTAGGACGTCGATCCGTTGCCGGTGCCCATCAGGCCGGCGAAGACGTTGCCGATGCCTTCCATCCCGATTCCGTGGTCGATCCGCTTCCGGGATGGGGCGCCGACACCCGCAAGCCGTGCCACGGCGAAGTAGTCGCCGTAGCTTTCGATCATCGAGGCGACCACGCCCGCGAACATCCCCACGATGTAGGCCGGCGTGAACGCCGGAACGCCCCACTGGAGCGGGGTGATCGAAAGCACGATCGGGGCATCGAGCGCCGCCGAGGGAGCGACGTACCCGACCTGGCCGGGGGCGTAGATACCCGCCACCGACAGCCCCACGGCGACCAGATATGCGGTCACGATCCCGAGGAGAACCGGAAACAGCCGTGCATAGCGACTGTAGGCGTCGAGATACTGTGAGAACCCGACGATACAGACGAGCGTGAGCCCGAGCAGCCACCAGTTCTGTTGGGGCATCACGATCTGTGGCGTGCTGAACAGCGACAGGCCGATGAGCGCGATCACCGGCGCGACGACGACCGGCGAGAGATACCGCTTGAGGCGGCCCATCAGCCCCGAGTAGCCGATCAGAACCTGTATCGCGGCGGCGGCGATGATCGCTCCTTGCAGCTCCCGCATCGCCAGATCGAAGGGGCCACCGACGGCACCCACGATCGTGAGGGCGGGCGCCAGCAGCGCGAAGGACGCCCCCTGCACGAGCGGGTAGCGGTTCCCGATCGTCGTCTGGAGGAGGGTCGCGACGCCCGAGACGACGAAGAACGTCCCGATGAGCGTCATCGCCTGTGTCTCGCTCGGCCCCATCGCGTTGATGAGCACGAGCGGGACCGCGATGTTCGCGCCGACCATCGTCAGGTAATGCTGGATCCCGAGGAAGAACGACTCCCCCGCGGGCGGTTTGTCCTCGATCCCGTACTCCACGAAGGAGGCGGCCTCGCGCTCGTTGGCCCGTCCGCCCTCGGGAGTGGCGCTCGTGCCGCCGTCCGCGGCGGCGCCGTCGTCGACCGTCGTCACGTCGTCGGTTGGGTCACTCATGTTGGTGGTCTCCTTGATATGGTGGTCGTGGTCTCCTGGCGTCGTCTCGCCCGTGATCCCCCGGGCAACCTGCACGTTGGTGTCGCCACGACCACCATAAAGACGACGACTCGTGACATCGACGACCAGTGGCATCTGGACCCACACGACCAGTGGCATCTGGAACCACACGACGTTGACACCGTGAACCGCACCGGTTGGACGAGCCGTGCTGGGAACTCGCCGGGACCCGGTCGCTTATCGGCCTCGCGGGCCAAGAACGGATATGGTCGCGATGGAATCCGACTCCGAGCTGGATCGTGGCGACGCCGCGCCCGCCTTCGATCTTCCGGGCGCCGACGGGGATCGATATCGGTTGGAGGACTTCGACGTCGACGCGCTGTTGATCGTGTTCACGTGTAACCACTGCCCGTACGCGCAGGCGAAATTCGATCCGCTGAACGCGATCGCCGACGATTACGACGACGTCGCCGTCGTGGGGATTAATCCGAACGACGACGCGGAGTACCCCGATGACTCCCTCGAGCAAATGCGGGAGCTCGTCGCCGACGGGACGATCGCCTACGACGCGTACCTCCGGGACGCGGACGGGTCGGTCGCGGACGCCTACGGCGCGGTCTGTACCCCCGACCCCTTCCTCTTTCGACGCGACGAGGCGGACGACGCCTGGCGGCTGGCCTACCACGGCCGACTCGACGACGCGCTCAATCCGGACGACGAACCCACCGAGTCGTACGCCCGGCAGGCGATCGACGAGATCCTCGCGGGTGAGGACGTCTCGATCCCCGATCGTCCCTCGCGCGGCTGTTCGATCAAGTGGCCCGAGGAGTAGCGCGATTCAGTCAGGGCTCGAGGCGTAGTGCCGTTCAGCCGGTGACGTGCGACGGCCAGTAACACCGGTGTCACCGGCTGATCCCGGCGTCCGCGCGTCGTTAAGTGGGTGGCGACGCTACGTGACACCACCCGATGTCACAGACCAAAGCCGACTACATCGACGACGCCGAGATCGACACATCGCTCGACACCCATCCCGACGAGGAGACCGTTTCCGAGGCGGTTTCGAACCTGGAGGCGAACGGGTTCGACGTCGTCGTGGTTGACTCCGCCGACGAGGCGCTCGAGACGATTCAGGACCGGATTCCCGCCGGCGCGTCGGTGATGAACGGCCACTCGACGACGCTCGAGGAGATCGGTTTCATGGAGTACCTCTCCGCGGGCGACCACGAGTGGGAGAGTCTGCCCGAGGAGATCCAGAGCATCGACGACGACGCAGCCCGGCAGACGGCCCGTCGGGAGGCGCAGACGGCCGACTACTTCCTCGGCGGCATCAACGCCGTCGCCGCCAGCGGCGAACTGGTCGCGGCCGACCAGTCAGGCAGCCGCATCGGCGCGTACCCCTTCGCCGCCGGAAACGTGCTCATCGTCAGCGGCGTGAACAAGGTCGTCCCAACGCTCGAGGACGCACTCGACCGGCTCGAGTCGGTCGCGTACCCGCTCGAGAACGAGCGTGCGAACGACGCCTACGGCGTCGGCTCCGCGATCGCCAAGCAGCTGATCTTCCGACGGGAGATGGCTGAGGGGCGAACCACCGTCGTGCTGGTGCGAGAGTCGCTCGGGTACTGATCGCGACGGCCGTTTGTCGTATCGCCTGCTTGCAGCCAGACTGTCGTTACGGATCGACGATCTGACCCATCACGGTTGCTTCGGCCTTTCTGAGGTGTTCCGCCGCCGTCCCCGTCGACACCCCGAGCTCGTCGGCGACGTCCGCCACCGTCCCAGCTCGTGGCGACTCGTAGTAGCCGTGTTCGACCGCGGCGGCGACGGCCGTGCGTTGTCGCTCCGTGAGCCGTCCCGTCGTGGGACCTTCGGTCGACGTCGCTGCGGGGTCAGCGTAGCGCTCGTAGGGACCGACCGATCGGACGGTCGCACGCATTCCCTCAGGCAGGTCCTCGACGGCGGCGGCTACGTCCGTCGCGGTTCCCACGATCGTGAGATCGGTCGTGCCGTCGGAGTTGAATCGGACCGGCGGAACGACGACCAGCGTTCCCCGTGCGAACGCGGCGATGTAGTCCTCGTCGGTCGCGGTCGCCTCGTCGCGGACACAGCAGTGGAACACGCCGTTCCGTGCCGGGGTGATCGCGTAGTCGATCGTCGATTTGCGGGCTCCAAGCCTCGCCCTGAATGGGTCGGGATCGCCGACGACCCGGAAGACGAAGGCGTTCGTTCCGTCAAGCAGCGCGTTCCAGTGTCGAAGTTCGGCACGCTCGATCCGGTCGTGATCCATCTCGAAGGCGTGCATCGGGTGACGCGTTCCCGGGTCGTGGTGGATCCGAACGCGGGCGTATCGCATATTCGATCCCGCGTCCCCGATCTATATATAAATAGTCGCCGCAGCTGTGAGGCAGTACTCTCGCCCGTCGGGCGCGTCACGATCGACCGTGTATGACGCTATTGGACCTCGGAATGACGCCGACTGCGCTCGGGTTCGGGACCGGCCTCGTGTCGGCCCTGGGCGTCTACGTGATCGTGCTCGCTTCGTTGCTGACCGACCGGGAGTGGTGGCCGCCGGGCGACCGTACGCCGGCGTACTACTGCCACTGGACGTTCGTCACGGTCTTCGACGTGTCGTTCGTCGCCACCGCCGTCCTCGAGTGGGGGACGTGGGGACTGCCTCGCCTCGTGACGGTCACGGGCGGCGTGCTCGCGCTCTGTGGGACCGCCATCTTCGTGTGGGGCGCTCGAACGATGCGCTCGGCGGAGACGATGGGTGTCACCGGCGATCTCTATACGGACGGTCCGTACGGGTACACGCGAAACCCGCAGTACGTCGGGATGATCGTCGGCGTGACGGGATTCGCTGTGGCCGCGGACGCGGCGCTTGTTGCGGTGCTCGCCGCGGTACACGTCGGGTGGGTGCTCCTCCTGCCGCGGGCGGAGGAACCGCACCTGCGTGCCGCCTTCGGCGAGGCGTACGACCGCTACGTCGATCGCGTTCCGCGGTTCCTCGGCGTCCGAACGGTCCGCCGCATAACGGAAGACGGCGAGAATGAGAGTACACCCGGAGAGACGACGGTCAATGGACGGTGACAGAGCGCTCAGACGCCGTCGTCGCGGTGTCGTTCGAGCAGCTCGCGGGCGTTCTCGACGGCCGCCTCCCGTTTCGCCGGATAGGCCTCGACCTTTCCGCGGAGGGTGATCCCGTCGCCGAGCCGGACGTCGTCGCGGAACGCCGCCTGTTTGTCCAGCCGGAGGAACAGCGAGCAGTTCTCGTCGACGCGCTCGCCGAGTTCGTCGATCACCCGGTCGATGGCCTCGAGGTCCGCGAGGCGATCGAGCACGTGCCGCATCTCGTCGGCCGTTTCGACCCGGGCGGACAGCACCACGATCCGGTCGCCGTGATGACCGACGTTCTCGACGCGGTCGATCGCCGTGTCCTCGGGGAGAAACGTCTCGAGCGCCGCCGTGACACGCTTCTCGTCCTCGGTGGCGTAACAGAACGTCCGGAGCTCGACGTAATGAAGCGGGACCCGGGCCATCGTGGCGTCGCGTTACTCCTCGTCGGCGTTTTCGGCGGCGTCGGCGTCGTCCTCGGGAGCCGCCTCGTCGGCCGCCTCGAGCGCGTCCGCCGGAACGCCGGTCTCCTGGCCGTCCTCGAAGCTCACGGTGTAGGTGGCGTCGCCGAACATCGTGTCCATCTTCTGGGTGATCGTGCCGACCTCGCCGTCGTATTCGCTGTGTTTGTCCGACAGCACGACGGTGTCGTCCTTCTCGAAACTCATACGACCACGTTAAAAGGGCGCGCCTAAAAGGACGTGGATCCGTCGTCGGTCGGTTCGTTAGTGTCGGCGTTGCTGCCGGTTGCCGTCGATCGGCGGCGGTCGACGAACGATGCCGCCGGTCCACGCCGCGATCGTGACCGCGTCCTTTTAGCTCGTCCCGCGCCGTCGGTGAGGTATGAGTTGGCGCGTTCGCCGCGACCGGGACGGCATCACCGAGTGGGAACGATCGGACGGCCTCGCCTCGATCCGCAAACGCGACCGCGGCGACGACGAGGGCTACGTCGTCCGCGTCGATCGGCTCGAACAGGCGCCGGAGGGGCGGACGTATCGGCGCGAGTCGGTCGCCGACGAGGCGGCCGCGGACGAACTGGTCGACGACTGGCGCGAGGCGTTCGACCGGCCGAGCTGAAACGGCGTCGTTCGACCGCTACTGTAGCCGCTCGGTCGTCTCGACGAGCGGATGGCGGGCGTAATCGACGACCTCGATGTCGGACAGCGAGTCGAGCCCCTCCTCGCTGGCGGTCTCGGCCATCCCGAGTTCGACCGGTTCGTCGAGAACGACCACGTAGGCGTCCATCTCCGTCAGGCCGATCGACTCGGCGGCCATCACACGGTGGTGGCCGTCGGCGAGGTAGAGCTCCCCGTCGTTGTCGATGACCACGAGCGGCTCGGCGAGCCCGTTCTCGAGCTCGTACTCCCGCCCCTCGAGCTCGTCCGCGTACACCCGCACCTGCGTCGGCGTGAGTCGGTCGAGCTGGACGGTTCGTCGCTCCTCCTCGACGCCGACGCCATGGATCTGTTCGAGCGTCCGCATCAGCTTCCCGACCTTCTGGGGCGTGGCCCGCTCGATCTGCGACCGGACGACGTCCGTGTTCGAGATGATGCCAACGAGATTGCCGGCGTCGTCGACGACCGGCAGCTTCTGGATCCCCGACCGGAGGATCACGCGGGCGACGTCGGTGATCTTCATATCGGGGTGCGAGACCACCAGGTCCTCGGTCATCACGGTGAATATCTGGGCCTCCTCATCGGCCAACAGGAGGTCCCGAGCCGAGACGAACCCCTGCACCGTTCGCCCCTCGGTGACCGGAAAGCCGTTGTGTCCGTCGGAATCGATGATCCGTTGTGCGACCTCCGCGACCGTGTCGTCGGGCGCGACGGTCTTGACGTCGCGCGTCATGTACTCGCCGACGGTGGGCTTACCGCTCATCGTCGGCCGTATGCGCGGCGAGTTTAAAAGGCTACGCCGACGCGACCGAGATGGAACCGTCCCGTGTCGATCGAACTGGGGATTGCCGCGCCGGGAGCACTCGACGTCGGAGTAGGGGGCTGCTGAGGAGGCGGACGAAGGGGATGCCCCCGACGACGCCTCCGGCCCGGACCGATCGTCGACGTCGATGACCGACGCCGAACGAGCGATGGTCGTTCACTCGGGGTCGGCCTCGGGGGCGACGACGGACTCGATCTCCTCGACGATCGCGACGTCGCGGGCGCGGTAGGCCTCGACGAGCCGGAAGCAGATCACGTAGCTCGGCACGATCGTCGCGACCGAGAGGATCACGTTCCCCACGAGCAGCCGGACCGCGATCTCGCGACCGGCCGAAGACGAGAGCGCGGCGACGCCGATGGTCCCGACATTGGCGCCCTCGATCGGGCCGAGCACGATGACGCCGATCGCGAAGCTAACGACGTAGACCCCGGATTTGACGAGGGGATTGACGAGCAGCACGGCGGCGACGAACGCGAGCTTGCTGACCCCGTCGAACAGCCACACGAGGAGGGCGAACAGGAGGAGCCCGACGCCGAGCGTTGGCAGCATCGTGACGAACACGCCGAACGAAAAGCTGCCGGCGATCTCCCGCGGCGTGTGCGTCTCGGCGAACGCGTCGTGGAGCCCCGACCGGATCCGGTGCGTCCACGCGCCCGTTCGTGATCGGATCGAGAGCATTCCCGTTCGTCCCGGATAGGGCATCCGTGAGAAAGTAGTTGTCGGGCGGTTCGATCGCGGCTTACCGTTGGAGACGCCGACAGTCGCTCAAGCCCCGACTCCCGACGTCACTCGAACCGATAGGTCGGTCCCTCGGGACCGTCCTCGACGACGACGCCGACGTCCTCGAGCGCGTCGCGCAGTTCGTCCGCCCGCTCGTACTCGCCCGCCTCGCGGGCCGCCTCGCGGAGGTCGAGGACGAGGTCCACGAGGTCGTCCGCCAGCGTGACCTCGCCGTCCCCGACACCGGGACCGGCGGCGTCGAACCGGAGCCCCAGAACGTCCTCACCCAACTCCTCGAACGTTTCGACGGCTCGCCGGAGGCCGCGGTAGTCGTATTCGGGGCCGCCAGCTGACGTCTCCGCCGCCGCGTCGTCGAGATGGCGGTTGACAGCGTCGGTGAGCGCCAACAGCGCGGCGGTCGCCTCCCGGACGTTGAGGTCGTCGTTCATCGCGGCCGCGAAGTCGTCCCGTGCCGTCTCGACCGCCGATCGGAGGGACTCATCGGCCGCCTTCGTGTGGGCGTCGACGGAGTCGACGGCGTCGACCGCCCGGTCGTAGGTGCGCGAGAGTCGGTCCCATCGCTCCTCGGCCTCGGCGATCGTCTCGTCGGTGAGCGCCTGCTCGGACCGATAGGCCGCCCCGGCGTAGAACGTCCGGAGGACGTTGACGCCGAGCTCCTCAAGGGCGTCGGGCACGGTCCAGAAGTTGCCGATCGAGGAGGACATCTTCTCGCCCTCCATCGAGAGCAGCCCGGCGTGGAGCCAGTAGCGGGCGAACGTCTCGCCGGTGGCCGCCTCCGACTGGGCGATCTCGTTCTCGTGATGGGGGAAGACGAGGTCCCGACCGCCCATATGGACGTCCAGGGTGTCGCCGAGGTGGGTCATCGACATCGCGGAACACTCGACGTGCCAGCCCGGACGCCCCTCGCCCCAGGGGGAGTTCCAGGTTTCCCCGTCCGGAAGGGCGCCGTCGTGGTCGTGTTTCCGGTGTTCCTCGACGGCGGCCTCGCTCACGCCGCCGGCCTTCCAGAGGGCGAAATCGGCCGGGTGCCGCTTCTCGGAGCGCTCGTCGGGCTCGCCCTGTGCCTCGAGTTCGGCGACCTCCTGGTTCGAGAGCGCGCCGTAGTTCTCGAAGGCGGTGACGTCGAAGTAGACCGAGCCGTTCGACTCGTAGGCGTACCCCGCCTCGACGATCGACTCGACGAGGTCGATGATCTCGGGGATATGCCCGGAGACGCGGGGATACACCTCGGCGCGACGCAGGTTGAGCCCGCGCATCGCCTCGAAGATCTCGGCGGTGAACGTCTCGGCGACGTCGGGCTCGGCGTGCCAGTCCTCGCGTTCGCCGACTCTGGCGGTGATCTTCTCGTTGACGTCGGTGACGTTCTCGACGTGGCGGACGTCGTAGCCGAGGTGATCGAGCCACCGATGGAGAACGTCGGCGTGGACCCACAGCCGAGCGTGACCGAGGTGCGGGTCGTCCGAGACGGTCAACCCGCAGACGTACAGCGATACCTCGTCGCCGTCGGCCGTGAACGCCACGCGCTCGTCCCGCAGGGTATCCGTCACGGAGAGGGTCATCACGCCGTGGTTTCGGTGGCGAGCCTTTGAACGCGTCGATCGGTACAGTTCCGTGTTCGGGGGAACCGGAACCCACCGCCCCGACCACAACGCTTTCGCGGGCGCTCGCAGTAACCCGATACCGTGACCGAACCGAGTACGGACGGACCACACGGTGGATCCACCGAGGCAGTCGATCCGAGCGACGGTCCGATTCCTGATGGCCAGGTCCCCGACGGTCCGGTCCCCGACGGCCGCCGAAGCTGGATCGTGGCGATCGCCGGCGCGGTCGGGATGGTGTTCACCTTCGGAACGGCCTTCTCCTACGGCGTCTTCCGGGCCCCCGTCAG
This sequence comes from Halopenitus sp. POP-27, assembly GCF_029889855.1. NCBI lineage: Archaea > Methanobacteriati > Methanobacteriota > Halobacteria > Halobacteriales > Haloferacaceae > Halopenitus > Halopenitus sp. POP-27. Next base: position 59,926 of record NZ_JARANU010000006.1, read on the forward strand.
CACGACGTTCGGGGTCGATCCGGTCGCGCTCTCGACGGTCTTCTCCGCGATGCTGTTCACGTTCTTCATCGGATCCGGGATCGTGGGCATCTTCGCGGCCCGGTTGCCGGCTCGGGGTGTCCTCCTGGCGTGTTCGGTCGTGACCGGGCTGCTCGCGCCCTCGCTGTACGTCGTCGACTCCCTGGCGGGACTGCTCGTGGTGTTCGCGACGATGGGGCTGGCCGGGGGGACGACGTTCGTCCTCGTGGCGTCGATCGTCCCGCGCTGGTTCCGACGGCATCGCGGCGCCGCCACGGGGCTCGTCTTCGTCGGGAACGGCGTCGGGTTGACCATTCTGCCGCCGGCGTGGGAGTACGCCTTCTCGACCGTCGGCGTTCGTGAGGGGTTTCTCTGGCTGATGGGCGTGACCGCGGTCGCGTTCGCGTGTACGGGCGCGGTCTGCCGACGACCGGAGTGGGCCGAGACCTCGGGGTCCTCCCTCGGGGAACTCGTCGTGTGGCTCCGTGGTCTCGTCGGGACGCGGATGTTTCAGCTGCTCGTGGTCGGGATCGGGCTCTCGTTCGCGTGGTATCAGCTGTTCGCCGCCTACGCGATCGACCTGTTCGCCGCCCGCGGACTGGCCGGCGGGACGGCGTCTGCGGCCTTCGGGCTCGTCGGTGGCGTCAGCATCGCCTCCCGGATCGGCGGCGGATACGTCGCGGACCGCATCGGGTCCAGGCTGGCCTTCATCGGGTCGTTGAGCTGTGTGATCGTCGGCCTCGGAGCGCTGCTCGTCCCGTCGAGTTCCACGCTCGCCCTCGGTATCTTCCTGGTCGGTCTCGGGTCCGGCGGCGGCGCAACGCTGTACGTGCCGCTGTTGATGGAGGTGTACTCCCCCGAGCGGGACACGGCGATCATCGGGGTGTTCAACCTCTCGCCCGGGGTCAGCGCGATCGCGATGCCGCCGCTCGGCGCTGCGACGATCGCATACACGGACGGATACACGACCGCCATCGTCGTGACGATCGTGATCACCGTTCTCGGCGTCGGGTTGACCGCGTTGGCGACCAGGTCCGACTGATCGGGATGGGACGGCAGAGAGGGTGCGACGGCAGAGGGGATGGGACGGCAGAGGGAGTGGGACGAGGGGACCGTGGCCGATCACGACCCCGGTTCGTCGACGCGATCGGCGGCGTCGGTCAGTTCGCCAGCGAGGTGGCGGGCCTGGTCCCCGGACAGCGTCACCCGGTCGACGTGGGCGGGGAGCTCGGTCAGATCGGTGTTGTCGAGCTCCAGTTCGACCGTGACGTGGTCGGGGGTCTCGTTCTCCGGTGGGATCGTCGGCGTCGTCACGTCGAGCACTGCCTCGGCGTCCTCCGCGAAGTCGTGGCCGGCCGCGGTCGCCTCAAGCAGCGGGAAGGTCGTGGACGCGGTGATCCGGATGAGTCGGTCGGGCATCGACGGGATCAGTCCTCGCTCGGGATGGGCGTTCCGTCCGCCCGAGCCGGTGCCGGGCTGGCGTCCATCCCGTCGTCGTCGGCGTAGGGATACCACGTCATCTTCGTGTTGTGCATGTACGGGTCCTCGTAGCTCGTCTCCGCGGGTTCGATGAGCTCCTCGAGGTCCCCCTCGGCATCAAGCCGTTCGATGAACGCCCTGAATCCCTCGCCGTCCGCACGTCGGTCGCGGAACCGGTCGATCAGCGTCGCGATCGCCCCGGGAACCTCGTCTGCGGGGACGCGCTGGCCGACCCACTCCGCGAACCGTGGATCCTCGCCGAGTCCGCCGCCGAGACCGATGTCGAGCGCTTCGACGGGCTCGCCGTCCTTTCGGGTCTTCATCCCGCGGAGGCTGACGTCGGCGATCTGCGGCTGGGCACACGAGGCGGTACAGCCCGACAGATGGATGTGGAACTCGTCGACGTCGGCCGGAAGATCGACGTGTTCCTTCAGCCAGCGTGCGTACCGGACCTGTCGGTTCTTGGTCTCGACGATCGACAGCGAACAGAACTCCGTCCCCGTGCAGGCGATGGAACCACGCATAAACGGGTCGGGGTCCGGCGAGTAATCCTCGAGCAACGGCTCCGCGAGGAACGCGTCGAGGCGATCCTCCGGGACGTCGGTCACGAGCACGTTCTGTCGCTGGGTGAGCCGGACCTCGCCGGACCCGTACTCGTCGGCCAGGTCGGCGAGTTCGTGGACGTCGTCGACGCCCATCCGTCCGACGAGCACGTTCAACCCGACGTAGTAGTTCCCGTCGGCCTGTTCGTGAACGCCGACGTGGTCGTTGTGGCCGCCGTCGGGGAGATCCGCGGCGGACCGACCGGCGTTGTAGGTGTACTCCTCGCGGAGGTCCTCGCCGGCGGGTTCGAGCTCGAACTCGACGAACTCCTCCTGCAGGACGCGTCGAACCTTCTCGGTCCCCCATTCGTCGACGAGGAACTTGCTTCGGGCGGAGTACCGGTCCTCCCGATCGCCGTACTCGCGAAACAGCGCCGAGAGGCCGCCGGCGACGGCCTCGGCCGCGTTGGGCTCGACGAACACGTCGATGTCACGCGCGAACCGCGGTTCGTTGCGGGCGAGCCCGCCGCCGACGCGGACGTTGAAGCCCCGCCGTCCGTCCTTCTCGGCGGGTTCGAACGCGAGGTCGTTGATGTCGCCCTGTCCGCAGCCCTCCCGGCAGCCCGTCACGCTCACCTTCCACTTCCGGGGGAGGTTGGCGTGATCGTCGTCCCCTTTAAACGTCTCGTGGAGGTCCATCGCGACCGGGAGCGCGTCGACGAACTCGTGCCGGTCCTTCCCGGCGACGGGACACCCCACGATGTTCCGCCAGGAGTCGCCACAGGCCTGCTGGGTCGACAGCCCGTTGGTCTCCAGCGTCTCGAAGATCTCCGGGACGTCCTCAAGCCGGATCCAGTGGAGCTGGATCGACTGCCGCGTCGTCCAGTCGCAGTAGGCGGCCCCGAACTCCGGGTTCTCGCCCGGTCCCCGGGCGTACTCGTCGGCGATCTCGGCGACGACGCGGATCTGTCCCGGCTCGAGCACGCCGTTGGGCGTCCCGATCCGCATCATGAAGTAGCTCTCCTGGCCGTTCCGCTGGTGGTAGAGCCCCCACCATTTGAACCGCTCGAACCAGGCGTCGCGTTCGTCCTCGGGGATCGACTCCCAGCCCTGCTCGGCGAACTCGAGGAGGTGCTCGCGTATCTCGTTGCCGTACGTTTCGGATTTCCACCGTTCGACGTCGGTTGGCATCTCGTTCCCGTCTGGGGGCGAGAGGGTCCTAAACCGTCCTTTGGCGTCAATCCTCCCCGGAACAACCGGGTACCGGTCAGCGTTTCCGATCGCTGGGTCGTGCCGTTCCAACCGGACGCCGAACCGCATCCCCGTCGATCGGCTCGTAGCACCCATCGACGACGCGTCCGACCGGGATCGGCGCCGTCGACGTCGAGCAGCCACAGCGGATACACCGCCCGTACGTCCCCGCGGCGACGGTCCGCCCGTCCACCACGACGTCCGTGATCCCCTCGACGACGAACTCGGCGATCGGGCAGTCACAGACGTCCCGCACGCGCCAGAGCTCGCTGACGCCGGTTCGTCGTTCGTCCGCGACGGAGATCCATGCGCCGTCATCGAGCGTCCGCAGCGAGATCGCCATACCGGTCGTTCGAGCACCGGCCCGAAACGGTCACCGCCACCCGTCACCCTTCCCCCGATCTCCGACGCCGGCCACGGAGCGGACCACCCCGTATCGGCACCCAGGGCATCGTTTCGGGCAGAATACGTTCCGACGAGGGGGAGCCGGGGTAGCCGCAAGACGCTCCGGGATCACCGACTCCCGGTAGCGATTGTCCGGGCGCGGTCGCTTATGGGGGCAGGAGACCTGTCGGGTAACGATGACACCGACGACGCCGATCGAACACACCTCCGCCGACGTCGCCCCCGAACTGTTCGACCGATCGAGACGGGAGGAGTCGACGGAATGAACGAACAGCACCACGAGGACGCCGAACACCTCGAGGACGTTCCCGCCGGCGCCGGGTGCACGGAGATCTGGGAGACGCTAAGTGAACGCCGCGCGGACGGCGAGGAACGAGGGGACGAACCTGACGAGACGACCGGCGAACCTGATGAGACCGGCAAACCTGACGAGACGACCGGCGAACCTGATGAGACCGGGACCGAACCTGGTGAGGCGGCCGGCGACCCGGACGGCTCCCGAAACGACCCGGACGGGTAGCCGCTCCCACCGGGTTCGATCGGTCGATCGGCAGCCGGTCAGCCCGGTGATCGCCAACGCCGATCGGCGTGCTGACAATTTATATACCATCCCGTGGAAGCCCGGACCATGGACGAGAAACGGTTCGTCGTCGCCCTCTTCGGACTGGTGATCGCCCTCATCACCGGGTACATCGCCTATCGGTTCGTCGCCGCCCTCACGGTTGCCGTCTTCATCTACTACTCCACACGACGGTTCTATCGCGGGCTCGCCCGGTTCCGGCTGCCGAAACGCGTTCGCGCCGCGTCCGCCCTCTCGATGGTCGGGATCCCGCTGTTGTTGCTCATCAGTTACACCGTCGTCCTGTTGGTCGTGGAGGCTCAACAGTTCGTCCAACAGTACGCCGTGATGGAGGCCGCCGCGGAGAACGTCGCATGGCTCGATACCGGGGACACCCCGCCGGAGTTGACCTTCGAGGGGATCGTCGAGCTGTATCGATCGGGCGGGTTCGATCCCCTCATCGAGTTCGGGCTCGATCACGCCGGCTTCCTGACGTCGATGCTCTCGAGTTTCGTGCTCAACCTGCTCATCGTGGTCGTCGTCACCTACTACCTCCTCATCGATGGCGGGAAGGTCCACGAGTGGCTGCTGGCGTTCGACGACGACGCGATCGTCCGTGAGTACCTCGAGGCCGCCGACGACGAGCTGGAGTCGGTGCTGTTCGGCAACCTGCTCAACGTCATCGCGATCTCGCTCATCGCGGTCACGACGTATATGGGGTACAACGTCTTCGTGCCGCCGGCAGCGCAGGTTCCGTATCCCGCACTCGCGGGCGCGCTCACCGGCGTCGCGAGCCTGATCCCGGTCGTCGGGATGAAGATCGTCTACCTCCCGATCGCGGCGGTGATGGTTGCGCCGTCCGTGCTCGCCGGCGACGTGGGTCCGGTTCCGTACGTCCTCGCATTCCTCGCGCTCACCGTCGTCGTCGTCGACACGATCCCCGACATCCTGCTTCGACCCTACTTCAGCGGCAAGACGACCCACGTCGGTCTGTTGATGCTCGCGTACATCTTCGGCCCCGTCGTCCTCGGGTTCCACGGGCTCTTCCTCGCGCCGATCATCCTCGTGTTGGCGCTCACCTTCGCATACACCGCCCTCCCTCGACTGCTGGGTGCCGATCCCGACGCCGACATCGAGGACCCGGCGCTGGATCCGGATCAGCGACACCTCGGGGAGTTTTAAACACCTGTGCGCCCCCGGGGACGCAGGGATGGGTTCTCGGCCGGTCGAGCGGTCAGACGGGCCGGAACCCCGATCTCGTCGGCCCAAAGACGTTTCTCGACGCGGTTCCGATCGGCACCGATGAGCGATCTCACCGTTCACGTCGACGACGAGACGCTGCCCGCCGAGTGGGCCGACGCGAACCCCGAAACGCGGGCCACGATCGCCGACGCGCTGCCGATCGACGGGGACGCGGCGCGCTGGGGCGACGAACTGTACGTCGGGACCGACGTCGACGCACCGGTCGCCGAGACGCGCACGGTCGTGGAACCCGGAACGATCGCCTACTGGCCGTCCGGCCCGGCGGTCTGTCTGTTCTGGGGCCCGACGCCGGCGAGCACGGACGACCGACCCCGTGCCGCCTCGCCCGTGGCCGTGATCGGTCGAGTGGTCGACCTCGACCCGCTTCGGTCGATCGACGGACCCGCGCGGTTGGCGATCTCGACCCCGGCGACGGACCGCGAGGACGTCGCCTGACGGGATCGGTCCTCGGTCTCACTCGACGTGCTGCTCGAGGACGCGGCCGGCCCGGAGGACCGTCGCGTCGTCGAACCGTTCCCCCACGAGCATCAGCCCGACCGGCAGACCGTCGCTCGTGCCTGCGGGGACCGAGATCGCGGGATGACCGGTGACGTCGAACGGGGCGGTGTTCGGAAGCATGTTCACCGCGCGGTCGAGGATCTGGAGCCGGCTGGGCTCGGCGATGCGCTCGTGGGCGGTCTGGGGCGTCGTCGGCATCGCGAGCACGTCCACGTCCGCGAGCGCCTCGTCGTAGGCGTCCGCGAGGTCCAGCGAGAGATTCTGCGCCTTCGCGTAGTAGTGGCTGTGGTACTCCTCGGACAGGTACTCGCCGAGCGTGGCGACCAGCTTGATCGTCGGCGGATAGTCGTTGGCGTTCTCCCGCCGAGCCTCGGCGAAGGCCGCCATCAGGTCGGTGTCGTAGTAGCCGTTCCCGAAGTGGCCGATCCCCTCGCCGCGGATCGTCGCGGTCGTTCCCTCGTTGGCGATCCCGTTCCAGATCGCGAGCCCGTCCAGGTGCATCGGGATCGAGACCTCGGTGACGGTCGCGCCGGCATCCGACAGCGCGCCGATCGCGGCCTCGACCGTCTCGTCGACGCCCGGCTCGCTCTCCTCGTGGCCGAACCCCTCCTCGAGCACGCCGATCGTGAGGTCGCCCGGATCCGGATCCGACGCGACCGCGTCCGTGTATGGCTGCGTCGGAACGGCCCCTTGTCGGGGGTCGAGCGGGTCCTTGCCGGCGATCGCCTCGAGGACGCGCGCGCAGTCACGGACGCTTCGGGCGAGTGGCCCGGTATGGTCGAACGAGCGGCCGAGCCCGAGGATCCCGGTGTACGGGACGAGCCCGTGGGTGGGCTTGTGACCGACGACGCCACACCAGGCGGCCGGAATGCGGATCGACCCGGCCTGGTCGCCGCCGATCGAGACGTCGACGGTCCCGTCCGCGACCGCGGCCGCGGAGCCGCTCGAGGAGCCGCCGGCCAGGTGGTCCCGGTCGTGGGGGTTCAGCACGTGGCCGTACGCGGACATCTCGCCGCTTCCGGAGAACGCGAGATTCTCCATATTCAGCTTGTCGGTGACCCGGGCGCCGGCGTCGAGCAGCCGGGTGACGATCGTCGCATCGATCTCCGGGACGTAGCCGGGCACCACGTCCGAGCCGAACGTCATCTCGACGCCGGCCAGCGAGACGTTGTCCTTCAACCCGACGTCGTATCCCTCCAGGGTCCCCGAATCGGCTCCCTCGACGGTACAGGTCCGAATGACCGCGTTCAGAGGATCCTCCTCGGCGGTCGGCTCGGATCCGGATTCCCGGTCGGGATACTGAACCGGCGGATCCGAGGCGGAGAGTTCATCGAGCCGTTCGTAGGCCCCGAGCAGGGCGGGAATAACGGCCGACAGCTCCTCGATCTCCTCCGCGGAGAGGTCCATATGGTGGGCGGCTGCGTAGCGTTCGATCTCGTCTGTGGTGGGTGGACGAAGGTCGCTCACGATTCGGATATCAGTACGTCAGCAGACAACATATACCTTGCCGGAGCCGCGGACACCGAGCCGCCGTGTTGTGGCGATCGAATCGGGAACCAAGGTCCACTCACTGCAAGTACGTCGGCTCCTCGCCCTCACAGGACCGTTCGTGCTGGGTCGCGTCCTCGCGGTCGTCGAAGAGCATACCGCACCCCTCACACGCGAACCACGTCGCGCCGTCCCGTTCGGTAGTCGTGACCATACCACGTGGTTCGTGGGCGAGCGTCTTTTAGGTTGCCCCGGGAACCGATGGGAGCGTCACCGAGACGTGCGGGTCGAACCCACCCGAGGAAACAACTTACCGTTCCCGCCGTGTATGGGTCCGTATCGAAACATGTACGACGACGTTTTGGTCCCCGTCGACGACAGCGAACCCGCAAGCGCGGTCCTCGATCACGTTGCGGACCTCGCAAGCTGGGCGGACGCGACGATCCACCTCCTGTTCGTTGCGGACACGGGGCGTCACAGCGTGACCGTCGTCGAGAACGACGTCGTTGACGGACTCGTGCGGAAGGGGCACACGGTCGTCGAGGACGTCCGCGAGCGGCTGCAAGCGCCCGGCGTCGAGTTCGAGACGGACGTCGTCCAGGGGACCCCGTCGTCCACGATCGTCGAATACGCCGATCGGTACGGACACGATCTGATCGTGATGTCGACCCACGGACGAACCGGAGTGGCACGATACCTCCAGGGAAGCGTCAGCGAGGCGGTCGTCCGCCACGCTTCGGTCCCCGTCCTCACCGTGAGGACACAGCCCGACGAACGGCTACGGTTCCCCTACGACGACGTCCTCATCCCCACGGACGGCAGCGCCGGCGCGACCCGGGCGGCACGCCACGGCGTGGCGCTCGCCGAATCGCTCGACGCAACGGTCCACGTTCTCTCCGTCCTCGAGGAGGAATGGCCCGATCGTGACGGCGAACCGACGACTGAGCCGGGCGAGGGCCAGGAGGAGACAGCGACCGACGCCGTGGAGGCGGTCATCGCGGCGGCGGAACCACGCGGCGTCACGACCACGCAATACGTCGGCGACGGAGACCCGGTGGACGTCATCCGCGATCGTATCGATGCCGTCGACGCCGACATCGTCGTGATGGGAACGACCGGACGGCGCGGGACCGACCGCGTCCTGCTCGGTAGCGTCGCCGAGCGGACGGTCCGGGACGTGCCCGTGCCCGTCCTCACGCTCGGCGAGACGGAGTGACTCGATGACCATCTGACTCGGTGACCATCTGACTCGGTGACGATCGGCGAGGTTGATGCGTGAGGTCCATACGCGATCGTCGACGAGCACGCCGATTTCGAGTCACTCGACTGCGCGGTCGTCGAACGCGCAGTCGTCGAACACGTAGTCGTCGAACGCGTCGCCGGCGATCCCCGGTCCCCCGGGAACGTCGATCGTCCCACGCTCGACCGGCGCCGGATCGGGCGCGAGGTCCTCACGGAGGAGCGACCCCGTCGCCAGCCCACAGGGACGGACGTCGGGGATCGCCGCGGCCGCGTGAACCGCGGCGGTGCGGGCGATCACGCCGTCGATCGTCGTCGTGACGACCGGATCCACGCCGGCAGCGCGGGCCTTCCGGGCCGCATCGACCGTCCGGTCGACGCCGCCCAGCACCATCGGCTTGCAGATCACGACGTCCGCAGCCCCGGCCTCGAGGACGCGATCGATCCCGAACTCACGGACGGACTCATCGAGCGCCACGTCGACCGGGAGCTCATCGCGGAGCGCGACGTGGCCGTTCAGGTCGTTCACCGGCAGGGGCTGTTCGACGTAGCTCACGCCGATGTCGGCCATCGCGTCGAGCGCCCGTCGTGCGGTCGTGCGGTCCCAGGCGCCGTTGGCGTCCACGCGGATCTCGACGGCGGGACCGACCTCGCGCCGGACCGCGCGGACCCGGTCGAGGTCCTCGGCAAGCGGTCGCGAGCCGGCCTTCAGTTTCAGCGCCTGGACCCCGTCATCGACCGCCCGACGGGCCGCCCGGGCGGCCGCCGCAGCCGATCCCTCGCCCACGGTGGCGTTGACCGGGACGCTCGCCGCCGGGCCGGGCGTCGGGAATCCGACCGACTCGGCGAGGTGGTCGGCGAGCCGTCGGTCGTCGGCACGACCCGTCGCGTCCGCACGGGCGAGCGTGATCGCGTGACGCGCGGCGGGCGCCTCGGCGGCGTCGGGATCGGATCCGGACTCGCGCGCGGTTGCCAGCGCGTCCGCACACGCCGACGGGGATTCCGTCCAGCCGGGCAGGGGCGTCGCCTCGCCGACGCCGCGAGCGGGAACGTCGTCGACGTCGGGATCGAGGCCGACGAGCCAGCCCTCCCGCTCGAGGATCTCGGCGCTGGCCGTCCGCAGCGGGCTGTCGAGCTCGAGCGTGAAGTCGGTCAGACGCATCCTCGAATCCCTCCGGTTACACCGCCAGCCCGAGCCCGAACAGGGCGGCGTAGGTGGCGAGCCACTTGCCGGTCCGTTCGAGGGCAGGATTGAGCGCCTCGCCGGACGTCTCGGTTCGGATCGTGGTGACGATCGATGCGGCACGCGGCAGAGTGGCGAGCGGAGCGAGGGCAGCGAGCCCGTATCCGGACGCCCCGACCGCGAACCAGACGGGCACGACGTACGCCAGTGCGGTCAGCGCCAGGAACTGGGCCCGCGCGAACCGGTAGCCGAACCGGACCGCAAGCGTCCGCTTGCCGGTTCGGGCGTCCTCATCGCGGTCACGGACGTTGTTCACCACGAGGACGTTCGTCGCGATGGCCGCGATCGGGAGGCTCGCGATCAGGGCGTCGACCGACAGCCCGGCGGCGACGAGGTCGGTCGGGAACGCCGACGCGACGACCGCCGCGGCCTGGACGTAGTAGGTCCCGGTCACGGCGACCACGCCGAAGAAGATGAAGACGAAGAGGTCGCCGAGCCCGTGATACCCCAGCGGATACGGGCCGCCCGTGTAGGCGATCCCGGCGGCGATCGACGCGAGCCCCACCAGGAGGATCGCAACGCCGCCGACGGAGACGAGGTAGGCGCCGACGAGAACCGCAGCCGCGAAGGTGACCCACATCGCCCGCTTGACCGCGGGCGGCTCGATGATCCCCGACGCGGTCACTCGGGTGAACCCCTCCCGATCCGGGGTGTCAGCGCCCTTTTTGGCGTCGTAATAGTCGTTCGCGAAGTTCGTCCCGATCTGGATCAGCGCGGCGCCGACGAACGCGGCAAGCGCCGGCAGCGGCGCGAAGACGCCGTCCTGCAGGGCGAGGCCGACGCCGACGAGCACCGGCGCGGCCGCCACCGGCAGCGTCTGTGGTCGCGCGGCGAGGACCCACGCCTTCGCCCGCGAGACCTCCGTGGAACTCATTGTCGGACGTTGGCTGGCGGCCGTCCTGAAGGTTGCCATCCGCAGCCGTCATCGGCGCCGGGGTCGGCGCGTTTGGGTCGGAGTCGAGACGACCGCACTCGTCTGCGTCGGCGTCCTCGAGGGGTTCGGGCCGGCCTCGATGGGTCCTCAGTAGTGCCAGGGATACTCCCGGAACTCGGGCTCACGACCCTCGAGGAACGCGTCGCGGCCCTCCTGGGCCTCCGCAGTCTGATACGCCAGTCGGGTTGCCTCCCCGGCGAAAACCTGCTGCCCGACGAGCCCGTCGTCGGCCATGTTGAACGCGTACTTCAACATCCGCATCGCGGTCGGGCTCTTTCGGGTCATCTCGTCGGCCCACTCCAACGCAACCGTCTCGAGATCCTCGTGGGGGACGGCCTCGTTGACCATTCCCATCTCCTCGGCCTCCGCGGCCGAGTAGGTTTTCCCGCGGAAGAAGACCTCACGCGCCTTCTTCTGACCGATCTGCTTGGCGAGGTATGCCGACCCGAAGCCGCCGTCGAAGGAGGCGACGTCGGGATCGGTCTGGAGGAACTTCGCCTCCGACTCGCTGGCGAGCGTGAGGTCACAAACCACGTGCAGGGAGTGGCCGCCGCCGACGGCCCACCCCGGAACGACGGCGACGACCGGTTTGGGCATGAAGCGGATGAGCCGCTGCACCTCGAGGATGTGGAGCCGCCCGGCCTTCGCCTCCCGGACGAGCTCGTCCTCCTCCTCGCCGGCCTCGTCGTCGTCGCGGTACTCGTACCCCGATCCGCCCCGGACCGACTGGTCGCCGCCCGCACAGAAGGCCCAGCCGCCGTCCTTCGGGGACGGCCCGTTTCCGGTCAGGAGGACGCACCCGACATCCGCCTGTTTGCGCGCGTGATCGAGGGCTGCGTACAGCTCGTCGACCGTTCCCGGCCGGAACGCGTTCCTGACGGCTGGGCGGTCGAAGGCGATCCGAACCGCGGGGACGTCGACGCCGCGGTGGTAGGTGATGTCCTCGAACTCGTCGGTCACCGGCTCCCAGGCGTCCGGATCGAAGATCGGCGAAACCATACGGTCGATCGGCGCGGCACCGTATAAAAAGCGACGAGTCGCACGGCGGGAGCACCGCCACCGTGATCGGTGTCGGCGACCTACTCCTCGTCGGCAGCCGTCTCACGGAGCGTTTCGACGTGGTCGCGAACCACCGACAGCGTCGCGTCGGCGTCGACGTACCCCTGGTCGTACTCCGAAAGCGCCGTGTCGGTCGCCTCGAGGAACTGCTCGACGGCCTCCGGGAGGTCCTCGCTCATACCGGCGGTTCGTCTTCACGCCGTATAAGTCCCCGTCGTTCGGCCGCCCCGAGCCGGCCGGACAGTTTGCCGGTCGGCCGGCTCCGTCGGGCGGGCGTCAGCATCCCGAGCGGTCGATCCCCGTCACTCGATGTCGACGTGTTCGGACTCCTCGTTGAGCGCGAGGTTGGCGGCGATCTCGGCGTTCCGCATCGCGTACTCGGCGGTGTGTTGGAGGCTAACGAGCACCTCACGAACCCGGAGCAGCTCCTCGTTGTCCATCTCCGAGAGATCGTTGAGGATCTCCGACTCGCGGTCGCCGATGTCCCGGAACAGGCGCCGACAGTCGACGGTGAGGTCGTAATCGCGCTCGACGAGCGAGCGGACCGCCATCGCGGTGAGCTCGTCGACCTGGTCGGTGAACTCCCGAATCCGGCGCATCGTCGACTGCTCGACGGCGAGCGACTCGCCGTCCGTCTCCAGGGCGATCTCCGCGATGTCCTCGGCGTTGTCGGCGGTGAGCTCCAGGTTCTTCGCCACCGACCGGTAGCCGATGAGCGGGAACCCCGAATCGAGCCCGACGGCCTGGGTCAACGCCGGATTCTGGTAGGAGGTGAAGATCAGCCGCAACAGCAACACGAAGATCTTGTTCGCCTGCCGCTCCCGGTTGAGCGCGCGCTGGGCGAGGTCGATGTTGCCGTGTGCAAGCGCCTTGATGGCTTCACCGCGCATCGTCGATCCGGTGTTCTCGAGGCGTTCGAGCAGGTTGTTCAGGGTGAAGTCCTCGGGGTCGACCGAACAGCGGATCGCGATGCTCTCGGGCGTCTCCTCGATGACGCCGAGCCCCATCAGCTGCGTCTCCGCGCGGTAGACCGCGTTGATGTGGTCGCTGCCGAGCGGGCCATCGCTTTCGACGTGGATGACCCGCCGGCCGAGCACGTACTGTGCCACGATCGCCCGCTCGACGGCGTCGGAATCGAGGTTGTCCGCGTAGATGGTCGCCTCCGACTCCTCGGTGTTGGCCGACTCGGGGAGCACCGTCAACGTTCCCGTTCCACCCATCCGGATGGAGACCTCATCGCCCTTGTCGACGTCGTGTTCGCTCGCCCATTCGGCCGGAAGCGTCATCGCCAGCGTCGAGGGACCGAGCCGCTGAACCTTCCGCGTTTCCATACCGTTCGGTATCGCGCCAGCCACCTTAACCCTATCCCTATGACAATTATACACGCCTCGAAAAATACAAGGGATAATTCGAGATCCGGAACGCGACGTCGATGCGTGGATCGTTGTCACACGATCTCACCCCACACGATCTCACCCCACACGATCTCACCTCACACGATCTCGATCATCCGCGTCTCGAAGGCGCCGATCCGGACCCGGGTCCAGCCCCGAAGCTCCGCGTCCAGCTCCGGATCGTCGGTGTCGACCCGGAGGACCGACAGCTCGTCGAGTTTGCTCCGTGAGGCCACGATCGAGACGTCACAGCGCCGGATCACCGCCGGCGACAGCTGTGGGTTTCCGCGCCCGAAGACGAACCCCTGGCCGCCGATCGGCGAGACGACGATGACGTTCTCCTCGCCGAGCGCCTCGAGGATCTCGGATTCGGTCGCGTCACGGACGAGCACCTCGCCGTCGCGCCACACGTCGACGCCGATCGGCGAGGGATCGAAACCGAGTTCGGCCTTGATCGCGCCGACGGTCGATCCCGGCCCGAGGACGTAGGTCACGCCGGGATCGACGTCGCGAGCGATCCCCTCCGCGAGCGCCTCCACGGTGCCGCCGCCGAGCTGTTTGGACGACTGGAGCGCGTCGGCGACGGGGACGGACGCGACCGCCCGCAGCTCCGGGGAGACCTCCCCCTCGCGGTAGTCGTCCTCGTCGATGTCCATCACCTCCCGGCGCTCGGTGCGGTCGAATGTGACCGCGACGTCGGCGGCGTCCTCGGGCGAGACCGCGAACACCGACGAGTAGACCTTGACGCCGGCCGGCACGCCGAGCATCGGGATCCCGGTCCCCTCGAGGGCGGTCGCGACGTCGGCGGCCGTCCCGTCGCCGCCGACGAAGAGGACGAGGTCGACGCCGGCCTCCTTGAAGGCCTCGACTGCGGCAGTCGTGTCGTCGTCGCTCGTCGAGGCCTGCGCGTACCGGGTATCGTCCTCCGTGGTTCCATCGTCCGGCGCTCCATCGTCCTCCGTGGTTCCATCGTCCGGCGCTCCATCGTCCGACGGCCCACCATCCAGCGTGCCATCGTTCGCGGCCGGCGGGTCCCCGGCCGGCTCGTAGACCACCTCGGGATCGAGTCCCGCAGCCTGGACGAGCGACTCGCCCATCGGGTCCCCGGCGGTCGAGACGCGGATCGACGCGTCGTGCTCGACGAGTCGCGTCAGCATCCGGCGGGCACGGTCCGGCGACCGCGGGCTCGCGCCGCGCTCGCGTGCCTCGGCGACCTTGCCGTCAGTTCCCTTCAGCCCGACGCGACCGCCCATCCCCGCGATCGGGTTCACCACGACGCCGATGTGCATACCGGGTGGGAAGCCGTCCCGCGCCTAAAGGTCCGGGATCCGGTCAGCGGCGGGCGCCGAGCGCCAGCCCCGCAACGGTGACCACCGCGATCCGGACCCCGGCGGCGACGCTCGTTCCCACGACCGTCGCGCCCGTCACGATCCACGGTTGGGACAGCTCGATCAGCGCGAGAAGGCCGACGGCGACGAGCAGGTGTGCGAGGGCGGCCGCGCTGCCGGCCGCCAGTATGCGGTCCGTTCGGAGCGCCGGCTCGTCCGGAGTTCCCCGCGCGACCAGATACGCGGTGGCCAGGACGAGGCCGTACACCGCGAGGAACGCGACCGCGCGACCACCGACGGTAGCCGCGGATATCGTTACGGGGGAGGGGACCGATCCCGACAGTTCGATCAGGAGGATCGACAGTCGGCGCGCCACGGCGACCACGATCGCGGCGATCGCGGCGACGATCGGGAGGAGGGCAGGAGTCGTCACGGTCGGATCCGCTTCGTGATCGACCCTAAGCGTTTCGGGTCGATCTCGCCCTTCCCGCCCGGAGTCCGAGCTCCGGCGGTCACTCCCCCTTTCGGAGTCGTTCCCCGGTCCGATCGGGGAGGCCGACGTCGGCGATCCGGTCGACGACGCGGTCAACGTCGTACGCGACGCGATGGAGGTCGACGGTCGGCGGGTTCGGATCAGACCGGCCGGTCCCGGGATCCGACTGGTCGAGCTCAAGGACCGCGTAGGCGGCTCGCGGATCGCCGTCTCGGGGCTGGCCGACGCTGCCGGGATTGACGATGCGGCGCCCGTCGACGACGTCGGTGTGTTGGACGTGTGTATGTCCGAGAACGAGTCCGCGGTGTTCCGTCAGATACCGACCCAGGGACGGGAACTCCGACGGATAGACGTACTTGTCCCGGATGGTGGGATGATCGTGCACCACGAGCAGGTCGCCGTCGGCGATCGTCACCGACCGCGGCCGGTCGGCAAGCCACTCGCGCTGTGCGTCCGTCAACTCCCGTTTGGCGTGTTCGAGGCCGGCTTCGGCCATCCGGTTGGCCGCGTACTCGTGGGGTCGATCGACGGTGCGGTCGTGGTTGCCGATCACGATCGCGTCCGCGATCTCGCGAACCCGCTCCAGGCACTCGGCGGGCCAGGGGTTGTACCCGACGACGTCGCCGGCGCAGACGACACGATCGACCGCGGGCATATCCGACCAGACGGCCTCCAACGCCGGGAGGTTGGCGTGGACATCGGCGATCAATCCGACGCGCATACCGTCGGATTGTGCGGGATCGGAGTTAAACGGGCGGGTGGGATGGTGAGTGGGGCGTGTCGGCGACACTCGCTCTCACAGGAAGTCCTCGCCCCAGTCGTCAAGCGACTCGAACACGGGACAGAGGGCGCCACCCTTCTCGGTCAGCGAGTAATAGCTCGCGACCGGCGATTCGAACTCCTTGCGGTTCTCGATGAACCCGTCCGCAACCAGGTCCTCGAGCACGCGCGAGAGCGTGTAGGAGCTCGCGCCGGTCGATCGTTTGAGTTCGTTGAACCGTTTTTCACCGTCCCGGAGGTCGTTGAGGACGATGAGCTTCCATTTCGATCCCATCTCCTCGACGGCGGCGACGACGGTACAGACGTCCGCGTTCCGTCGTTCGACGTCGTTGGGGTCGGATTCGGCGTCATCGTGGTCGGATTCGGCGTCATCGTGGTCGGATTCGACGTCGTCGTGGTCGGACTCGTGGTCAGCGTCGACCGATGGTGGTTGGGTCGCCATTACGTGGTTACACTCGTATTGCCTGAACTATATATGGGTTTGCAACCAAACTAGATATGTGATAAAACTACAGAACACAGCAGTCCTCGGAACCGATCCGCCCAACCACCCGGGATCGGACCCGGAACGGTCCCCCAGCATCGACGACCGCGGCGATCAGGTCGTCGCCGTCCGGCAGCCGTCGCCGACCACGGGCGTGACGGGGCGGACCGCGGGGATGAGTGATGGCCGGACGGAGATCGGCGCATAATGGGGCCGTTCACGTCGCCACAGTCGTCAGCAGGGATCGATTCGGGGTGGGGCCCGGTGTTCGTGCGCCTCGCACTCGGGATCCCGCTGCTCATCGCCGGCGCCGGAAAGGTCCTGGCGATCGGTCCCAAGCCGATGGGCCTCTCGGGATTCGCCGGGTTTCTCGCGAGCCTCGGCGTTCCGTTCGCGCCGATCGGCGCGTGGGGCGTCGGCCTCCTCGAACTCGTCGGCGGGGCCCTGTTGCTGGTCGGCCTGTTCGTTCGAGTCACGGCCGCGCTCGTCGCCGTCGACATGCTCGTTGCCACCGCTCTCGTCCACCTTCCCAACGGGTATCCCGCCGCAAGCAACGGCGTCGAGTTGACGCTTACGCTGAGCCTGATCGCGCTGGCGCTCGTCGTGAGCGGCCCCGGCGTGCTCTCGATCGAACGGGCACGGCTGAGTAGAGCCGATCGTCTCACGGACTCGGACCCACAATGAATCAGGACGTTTTCCCCCAGGGAACACACATCGGCCGCACTGCACTCCGCGTCACGAACCTCGGCGAAGTAACCGACTTCTACCGGGACGTCGTCGGCCTGACCGTGCTCGAGGGATCCGACACCCGGTCGGTTCTCGGGGTCGCGGATACCCCGCTGCTCGTCCTGGACGGCGATCCGACCGCACCCGACCGACACCGGTCGAGCGCTGGCCTCTACCACACGGCGTTCAGGGTACCCTCGCGGGCGGCACTCGGTGACGCGCTGTCCCGGATCCGGGACAACTGGCAACTCGGCGGCGCCTCGGACCACTGGGTCAGCGAGGCGCTGTACCTTACGGATCCGAACGGAAACGGGGTCGAGATCTATCGCGACTTCCCGCGGGAGGAGTGGCCGCACAACGACGACGGGAGCGTTCGGATCGGGACCGAACCGCTCGATCTCGACGCCGTCGACGCGGCGGCCACGGGAGCCACGCGGGCACCTCCCGAAACGGACATCGGACACATCCACCTCGAAGTCTCCTCGCTGGATGCGTTCAGGGACTTCTACATCGACACCCTTGGGTTCGAGGTCCAAACGGCCGCGCCCGCGGCGTCGTTCGTGTCCGCCGGCGGGTATCACCACCATATCGGAGCCAACACCTGGCACCGCCGAACGGACCCGATCGCCGGACGCGGGCTCTCGTGGTTCGAGATCGTCGTTCCGGACGGGGACGCACTCGCCGCCGTCCGCTCGCGGATCGAGGACCGCGGGAGCCAGGTCACCGAGACGGACGACGGGCTCGTCGTCGCCGATCCCGACGCGATCGAGGTCCGAATCCGGGCCGATCCGTCGACGCGGTAGGAGCGATCACGTCGTGAACAGATCCGTCTCGGACGGGACCTCGAAGAACCCGAACCTGACGCCGGCGTCCAGCCAGCCGTAGCCGTAGGAGTACGACGCCAGCGCGTTGACCGGGTCGTCGTCGGCCCGAAAGTGGCGGCCGTCGCGGAGATACGACTCGGCCATCTCCCGGCATTCGGCCGCCGCCTGTCCAAGCGGGGTGTCGGCGGGGGCGACCGTCTCGGCCTCCGCGAGCGCGTCCGCGAGCATCCGCTCGTAGCGATCCGTCTTCTCCACGAGGTCGGCCGTCATATCCACCGATCGACGACCGCCCCACAAAGGGTTGCCGTCCGGCTCTGGACGAGCGACCGTCGACCCGGACGAGCCATCGGCCAGCCGCGTCAGCCGCCGTCGGAGACGACGACGTCGTCGACGGCGACCGCGTCGCCACGTCGGGATCGAACCCCGAGGGCGGCGACCGTGTCGATCGGGGACCGGAACGACTGCGTCATCCGGATGAGCTCGCTGTCCCCCACGTCAGCGAGGGCGGCGTCGAACTGCCCGGCGGCGAAATCGACGCTCTCGAAGGACAGCTTGTACCACCGCCCCGGCTGCACGGTTCCCGACAACAGATCGCTTGCGCCCCCGGACTCGGAGTCAGTCTCGGGGTTCACCACGACCTCCAGCCCGTTGTTCCCCGTTTGTACCTCCGCGCCGAATCCGAGGGCGCCGGCGGGATCCCAAAACTCGAACCGGACGCTCGTCACCTCGAACGGGACCCGCCACCACAGCGAGTAGGTGTCGACCGTCGTCTCCGGGATCGCGAGTTCGATGCGGCGGGCCTCGTCAGGCAGAAAGACCGCGCCAGCCCCTCGTGCCGCATCATCGATCGACTCCAAGGCATCGACGTCGCCGCTCCAGTCGCCCGGTCCGTCGTCGAAGTCCGCGGCGAACTCGCGTCTGGGGCCCGAGGGGGTGTCGACCGCGGCCGCCGGCGTGTCGCTTCCGCCGGCAGTTCCCTCGGACGATCCCTCCTCGACCTCGACGCCGACCTCTTCGCGGACCTCCTCGAACGACGTACAGCCGGCTAGTCCCGCGGACGCGGCCGTGGCGCCCGCGAGGAGCAGTCGTCGTCGTGTGGGCCGATCGGGGTTACTCATTCGTGACCCCCGATCACTCGGCTCCGCGGAGGCGGGCGCCGATCAGGAGGAACGCCAGCAGTGCGGTCACGACCGAGAAGCCGGGAATGGACCCGGACGTCTCGTTCCCGCCGTCGTTCGAGCCGGAATCGTCCACGTCGTTCGATCCCGACCCGCTCGCGTCCTCGGTGGTCTCGCCGCCGCTCGACCCGTCGGTGTCGCCGGTATCGTCATCGGCGGTCGATCCCTCTCCGCCATCGTCGTCCGAATCGGCGTCGAACGAGCCCGGCGTCTCCGCGGTCACCTGCGTCGACGACCCGTCGGTATCGTCCGTCGAGCCATCGTCGGCGCCGCTCGTCGACGCCCCGCCGCCGCTTACGGTGATCGTCTCCTCGTGCTGATCACCCTGTGAGTCGGTGATGATGACGCGAACGAGCGTCTCGCCGTCCGCGGCCGCAAGCTGGTGGTCGAGATCGACGCGGCTCGTCGTCTCGTCGCCGCTGTAGGCGCGCACGATGTCGATGCGCTCGTCCGTCTCCGGATTGATCGACTCGATCGTCACGCTGTCGATCTCCCCGCGATCGACGCGTCCGACGACGGAAACCTGTCCGTTCTCGACGATCGTCCGCTCCTGGTCGAAGGTGACGTCCGGGTTGATGTCGCGGTCGTACACGATGGTGTAGTCACGTTCGATCGTGTTTCCTGCCGCATCGACCGCCGTGATGGTGATGTCGTTTTCACCCTCGTTGAGCGAGACGACCGTGTTAACCTCCGTGGAGAGCCGATCGCGGTTCGGCTCGGCGTGCGTCGACTGGAGCACTTGCGTCGTCGATCCGGTCGGTCCCTCGAGCTCGACGCGGTCGAGCTTCACGTTGTCGGTGACGGTTCCCTGGACGCGAACCTCGTCGGTTCCGGTTCGTTCCGGAACCGTGAGGTCCATCGTCGGTTGTTCGGTGTCGTCGACGTAGAGGACGAACTCGTGGACGCGGGTGTTCCCCGTCTCGTCGGTGTAGGTCGCCGTGATCTGGTTCTCGCCGTCTCCGAGGAACAGCTCCTGTGAGAAGGATCCACCGGGGTTCGATATCTCGTACGACTCCCGAGTCGTCTCACGTTGGCTTGCAAAGATGTAGTCGTGGCGGCGTTCGATCACGATCGACTCGACGCCGAACTCGTCCACGATGTCCGCGGCGAGCGTCACTTGTGCGTCACCGACCGTCGTGCTTTCCGGCGGCGACGACAGATCGGGCGTCGAGAACGGCGACGTATATCGGAGATACGGGCTGGTGCTGTCCTTGTGTACGGTCGCCTCGTACGTCGAGGTGCCGCCGGCGTTCGTGATTATTTCGAGCGTGTTCTCCCCGTCGTCCATCTCGACGTCGAGCGTCCGTGAGAACGACTCCGATCCCGGCTCGAAGCTTTCCCGGATGTCCCCGTTGACGCGGACCTCGACGAGGTCGATCGCCGTGTCGGCCTCGATCGAGACGTCGAGGGTCGGGTGTCCGTCGACCCGAACCGTATCGCCCGCCGCCAGTTCCGTCCCGTCGACGCTGACGGAGGTGTTCTGTACGTCACCAACCACCACTCCAGCCATCCCCGCGATGGCTATCGCGATGACGATCCCCCAGATCGCCCCACGAACCGAACGTCGTGTCATACGACGATATGACGGATCGGATCACTTAACGCTTCGTGGTCGCCGGAGCGGCGGACGAACACGCGAACCACGCCCGATCCGCGAACTCAACAGACGGGCTTCGGGTCGATGCCGAGCGACTCCAGCGTCTCCACGTGTTCCTCGTAGGCGACGGCGACGACGTCGGCGGCCGCCGCGGTCGCGACTTCCCAGTCGGCCTCGTCCGTACAGACTGCCGCGAGGAGGTCAAGCGCGCGATCGCGTTGTCCCTCGAGATCGCCGCGAAGCTCGCGGAAGACGCGTGCCGTCTGTGGGTCCGCGTCCCCGACGAAGTACCCGACGTACTGGGACTTCGACTCGTCGGCGACCAGGATCCGGCCGAGCAGCGCGCCCGCGCGCTCGATCGTTCCGTCGATCGACCTGAGGTGGGTCGGGATCGCGAGATCGTCGACGTCATCGGTGGTCCCGCCGGCGTCGGTGTCTCCGGCGGCGTCGGCGGCCCCTCCATCGAGCTCCTCGCGGACGCGCTCGGCGTGTGCGCGTTCGTCGGCGGCGATCGACGCGAACACCTCGCGGGCGTCCGCATCGGGCTCGTCGTCGGCCCACGCCGCGAACGTTTCGGCTGCGGCCCGCTCGGCCACCGCGGCCGCCTCGAGGACGCGATCGGCCTCGAGTTCGCCCTCGGTGGCGGCGTAGAGCGCCTTCGAGGAGCCGAGCCTGGAGAGTTCGGTCGCGAGATCGGACTGGACGGTTTCGAGCACGTCGTCGGGAGTCATACGAAAAACACGGGCCGGGAGCGACTTAATGCTGTATCGTTAGGCGCCGTCGCCGGTCTCGATCGGCGCGTCGACGAGATTGCCCCACTCGGTCCAGGAACCGTCGTAGTTGACGGTGTCCTCGTAGCCGAGCAGCTCGTGGAGCGCGAACCACGCGACCGAGGAGCGCTCGCCGATGCGGCAGTAGGCGATGGTCGTCTCGCCACCGTCGATATCCTCGGCGGCGTACAGATCCTCGAGCTCATCGCGGGTCTTGAACGTGCCGTCGTCGTTCGTCACTGCCGCCCACGAGATGTTCTTCGCGCCGGGGACGTGGCCGCCACGCTGGGCGGTCTCCTGAAGTCCCGGGGGCGCGAGGATCTCGCCGCGGTACTCCTCGGGCGAGCGGACGTCGACGAGCGGGACCCCGCGGCCGATCGCCTTCTCGACGTCGTCGCGGTACGCGCGGATCGTCTCATAGGGGCCGCCGGCCTCGTAGTCCGCCTCGGGGAAGGCGGGAACCTCGTCCGTCGTCGGATAGTCGTTCTCGACCCAGTACTCGCGGCCGCCGTCGAGCAGTTTGACGTCGTCGTGGCCCCAGTACTTGAACTGCCAGTAGGCGTAGGCGGCGAACCAGTTCGAGTTGTCGCCGTAGAGGACGACCGTGGAGTCGTCGCCGATCCCGTGGGCGGAAAGCAGCGCCTCGAAGTCCTCCTTCTCGAGGATGTCGCGCTGCGTCTGATCCTGGAGCTGGCTCTCCCAGTTGAAGCCGATCGCTCCGGGGGCGTGCGCCTCGTCGTAAGCCTCCGTATCGACGTCGACCTCGACGAGCCGGAGATCCGCGTCATCGCTCTCGAACTCGTCCAACCGAGCCTCCACCCAGTCGGCGGAGACGAGTACGTCGTTCGCGTAATCTGAGTCTCCCATAGCGCCCGATCCTACGGGCTCTTCGTATAAGGCACCCAACACCACGGACATACCCGCCTCTCGTTCGATTCAGAGGCAATATTAGCCGATTCGTGGATGGCACAGACGGATCGGCGGTGAAATGATGGCTCATACCACGGTGTCTCCCGCAATACTTGCCGGTGGTCCGAAGGATCGGCGGGATCGCGACGAGCCCACGGAGTCAACTACCCGGAGGGAGAAAGACGGCCAATGACCGAGAAGTCGGAGATGACTGGATCCGATGGCGGCGCCGACGGCGCCGATATCGTCGTTTCGGCCGCGTGGCTCGCCGATCGCCTCGAGGAGCCGGCCGTCCGCGTCGTCGACGTCCGCGACGCCTGGGAGTACGACGCGATGGGCCACGTGCCGGGCGCCGTGAACGTGCCGTTCGATGCGTTCCGCGACCGCGAGGGACCGGACGCCGGCACGCTTCCCGGTGCAGCGGCGTTCGCGGAGCTTCTCGGAGACGCCGGGATCGACCGCTCCGACACGATCGTCGCCTACGACGACACGAACGGCGTCTTCGCGGCCCGATTCCTCGTGACCGCGCTCGTCTACGGCTTCGAGGACGTCCACCTGCTGAACGGCGACTTCAGCGCGTGGAAGCACGGCCATCCGGTCGACGGCGATCCCGTCGAACGCGATCCCGTGACGGTCGAGCCGCGTCGCGTCGACGGCCCCGAGTTGCCGATCCTCGAACACGACGCGGTCGTCGAGCTGCTCGAGTCCCCGGCGGACGTCGTCTTCCTCGACACTCGAGACGCCGAGGAGTACGCGGCTGGGCATCTCCCGGGCGCCGTCCGGTTCGACTGGACGGAGGCGGTCGATCCCGACACCCGGGGATTCCGTTCGCCGGACGACCTCCGGAAGCGGTTCGCCGAGCGTGGGATCACGCCGGACCGGCCCGTCGTGCTCTACTGTAACACCGCCCGGCGGCTCTCACACACCTACGTCGCGCTCCGGTGGATCGGCGTCGACGACGTCCACATCTACGAGGGTAGTCTGACCGAGTGGCGCGAGCGCGGTCGCGATCTCGTCACGGAGGAGTGATCCCGGAACGGAGGCCACCTGCGCCGGGACGGGACCGACCCGGCCGCCGCACCCCACAGCGCAACCTACATACGCCGCGATCGCCAATGATCCGGTATGAGTGACGACCCGATCGAACACCGACGCCTCATCATCGCCGGGACCGGGATCGCCGGTCTCACCGCCGGTATCTACGCCGCACGGGCGAACAACGATCCCCTCATTCTCGAGGGCGACGAGCCGGGCGGACAGCTCACGCTGACGACCGACGTCGAGAACTATCCGGGCTTCTCGGAGGGGATCGGCGGCCCCGAACTGATCAACGAGATGAAGGCGCAGGCCACGAAGTTCGGCGCCGAGACGAAGAACGGCGTCGTCGAGTCGGTCGACGTCGCCGAGGGGACCTCGGCGGCCAACCAGGACTCCCCGAGTTCTGGTGATGACTCCGACCGTCCCTTCCGCGTCGAGCTGACGAACGGCGACGTCTACACCTGCGACGCGTTCATCGCCGCGTCCGGAGCCTCGGCACGAACCCTCGGCATCCCCGGCGAGGACGAGCTGATGGGCTACGGCCTCTCGACGTGTGCGACCTGCGACGGCGCCTTCTTCCGCGGCGAAGACATGCTCGTGGTCGGCGGCGGCGACGCGGCGATGGAGGAGGCGAACTTTCTCACCAAGTTCGCCGATACGGTCTACATCGCCCACCGGCGCGAGGAGTTCCGCGCCGAGGACGTCTGGATCGACCGCGTGATGGAGAAGGTCGAGGACGGCGAGATCGAGATCCTCCGGAACACCGAGGTCACCGAGCTCCACGGCACGCCCGAGGAGGGGATCGACCACGTGACTCTCGTCGAGCACCCCGACGGCCACCCCACCGAGAAGCTCGAGGACCCCGAGACCGCCGACGAGGTCGAGGAGTACGACTTCGACGTCGGCGCCGTCTTCTTCGCGATCGGCCACACCCCGAACACCGACTACCTCGAGGACACCGGCGTCGAGCTCGACGAGGCCGGCTACCTGAAGACCGTCGGCGGCGACGGCGGCGGGCAGACGAAAACCGGCGTCGAGGGGCTGTTCGGCGCCGGCGACGTGGTCGACTTCCACTACCAGCAGGCGGTCACCGCCGCCGGAATGGGCAGCAAGGCCGCGATCGACGCCGACGAGTACCTGACGGAGCTGGAACGCGCCGGCGAACTCGCCGAGACGGACGTCGCCGACGCCGACGCCGAGACCGCGACCGCCGACGACTGACGACCCTGCCGCCTATTCTTCGCCGTCGATCGCCGCCAGCACCGCGGCCGTCGCCTCCTTGCCGAGTCGCTCGCGAGCCCGATGGCTCGACTCGGCGTCGACGTGAACCTCGATCAGGGTGCTTCCGTCCCGAGCCAGCGATTCCCGATACGCCGACGCGAGGTCCTCGCTCGCATCGTCTCCGTCCTCACCTCCATTTCCATCCCCGTCGCGGGCATCGACGGTCACGTACCGAAGCCCGTACTGGTCGGCAAGCGTCGAGAACTCGATCCCGTGTGGCGTCTTGAACCACTCCGTGAACTCGGGATCGTACTCCTCGATCGGCAGTTTGTGGAAGATCCCGCCGCCGTCGTTGTTGACCGCGACGATCGTCGCGTCGACGTCACACCGGTCAAGCGCCAACAGCCCGTTGGAGTCGTGGTACAGCGCCAGGTCACCGGTGAGCAGCGTGAGGTCGTCCGTCGTCGCCGACCCGGCTCCGAGCGCGGACGAGACGATCCCGTCGATCCCGGAGACGCCGCGGTTCCCACAGACCGTGAGGCTCGTGGTCCCCGGGCGGCCGAACCGGTCGAGGTCCCGAACCGGCATCGAGTTGGAGACGAACAGCGTCGCGGGGTCGGGCAGCTCCGCGAGCAGCGTCTCCGCGACGCGCCCCTCGTGGAACGCGTCGGCGGACTCCAGGACGGAGAAGGCCGCCTCGTCGGCTCGTTCCCACTGGTCCGCGAACGCGCCGTCCGTGTCCCCACTCCCGGCGCTCGTTCGTCCACCACGCCCCGACGCGCCAACGAGCCGTGACAGATCGCCACAGAGCCGGTTCGGCTCCGCAATTACGAGGTCGGTCGCCGCAAACTCCGCCTCCCGCCAGCGGCCGGCGGGATCGACGACGTACTGGTCGGCCCCGGTCGCGGCGAGGTATTTCCGCAGCGACTTCGAGGTCGGGGACGCGCCGAGCCGGAGGACCACCTCGGGATCGCGCCAGATTGGCGTCGACGCACCCGCCACGTCCGCGGAGAGATAGGCGTCGTAGCCGCCGATCACGGGTGCAACTCGGGTGTGGCCCCCGAACCGGAGTCCGGAGAGGGGATCGGCCAGGATCGGGTACCCGGTTGCGTGCGAGAGGGCCGTGACCGCCTCGGCGTCGAGCCCGGGCGGATCGGCCGGCCCGGCGACGATCAGGCCGCGGTCGACCTCCAGGGCCGACGCGAGCGCGCGCAGATCGCGGTCGTCCAGCCGGGCCGCGCCGGTCGTCCGACCGACGTAGGGTCCGTCGCGCCCCGACTCCGCGGCCGGATCGAGGTCCGCCGGCACGTCGTCGGGGACGGGCGTCGGCTCGAGGGGCTTCGCGAACGGGACGTTGAGGTGGACGGGACCGGGGTCGGTCCCCTCCGCGGCGGCGAGCGCCCGAGCGACGGTGGTCCGGACCGAGGCGAGCGCCCGGTCGGACGCGGCGGGCTCCGGAAGGTCCTTATAATACCGGACGGCGTCGCCGTAGAGCTTCTCCTGGTCGGCGGTCTGGTTGGCCCCCGAGTCACGCAGCTCCGGCGGGCGGTCGGCGGTGAGCGCAAGCAGCGGGACGCGACCCTGGTCGGCCTCCATCACCGCCGGGTGGTAGTTCGCGGCAGCGGTCCCGGAGGTACACACCAGCGGCGTCACCTCGCCCGTGCGGCGCGCGCGGCCCAGCGCGAAGAAGGCCGCGGAGCGCTCGTCGAGTTGGGAGAAGACGTGGACGTCCTCGTGACGGGCGAGCGCCATCGTGAGCGGCGTCGAGCGACTGCCGGGGGAGGCGACGGCCGCCGAGACGCCGGCGCTCGCCAACTCGTCGACGATCGCCCTCGCCCACAGCGTGTTCCGGTTCGGCGCGGTCATACGGATCGGTTTGCCCCCGACCGCTTATAAGTCGGCGAAAGCGGTCGCTCCGGATCGGGGGTCCGCCGCCGAGCCGCGTTCGTCCGTTTCTGCAAGCCTTATGCCCGCCGACGGCCTCGGATCGGGTATGAGCGAGGACGACGCCGAAGCGATCGAGTTCGAGGACCATCCGGATGCCGAGACCGACGCGTCCACGGATGCGGACGCTGACGACGTGGACGCTGACGAGGCGGACGCTACGGCCCGGGAGACGGACGACGCCGGCGAGCCAACCCTCGCCGGTCGCGTCGCCGACCTCGACGACGAGGACGCGGCGACGATCGCCGAGGCGGTCGCGGACCTCGAAGCGCGCGTCGAGGAACTCGAGGCCGAGACCGACGAGCAGGCCGCGGAGATCGCGGACCTCACCGACCGCCTCAAGCGCAAGCAGGCGGACTTCCAGAACTACAAACAGCGCGCGAAGCGCAAACAGGAGTCGATCAAAGAGCGCGCCGCCGAGGACCTGATCGAGCGGATCCTCCCCGTTCGCGACAACCTCCAGCGCGCGCTCGAGCAGGAGGAGGGCGCCGACATCCGGCCGGGCGTCGAGTCCACCCTCGAGGAGTTCGACCGCGTGCTCGCGGACGAGAACGTCGAGCCGATCGAGCCGGCGCCGGGAACGGACGTCGATCCCACCCGCCACCAGGTGATGCTCCGGGTCGACAGCGACCAGCCCGCGGGGACGATCGCCGAAGTGTTCCAGCCCGGCTACGAGCTCGGCGAGTCCGTGATCCGCGAGGCGCAGGTGACCGTCAGCGAGGAGTAGCGTACGTAGCGGGTGTCATGGAGCCCTTGTCACGGCATTTATTTCACGATCGTGAAGCCGAATCATCCGTAGGAACACGCCTACTTATCAAACGTAATGACCACATATTTATGACAAGTGGGAGTAACTAGGTTGGTATGGGAATTCTTGATGCATTTGGTTCATTGGCTAGTGCGCTACTCGCCGGGATCGTTATGCTCGCGTTCGCTATCCTGAGTTTGTTCGTCACGGTGTTCGTCGTGGATGTCGCAGCGGCGATTGCTGGATTGAATCCGGATGACGGATTTGTCGTCCTTGGAGCGACAGTCCTCGCTGGGACTGCTATCCTTGCTGGCGGTGTGGGCTTTGCACGACCTGAAGACCAAACATAATACGGCGAAAGCGGATATCCGGGTTCGGGTCGCTATCAGCCATCTTCTAGATATACTGTCAGCTAGTTAATTACTTTTTGGCGGGGCTGTCTTGAGCGATCTTGATCCGGGTGTGGGAACACTTCTCTGGCACCTCTACGTATCACACCGTCGACCAAACGTACGTACCCGACGACGACGGCCACCCCGGCTCTCACTCGGTGAGTACTGACGTGCGAAACGCCGCCAGTATTTTCGGCCCTCAGTTGGCTCAGTTACCGCCGGCGTCGGCCACCGGTTCCGGATCGGTCTCGGCGCTGTACGCCTCCGCGAGCCCGTCGAGCGCCTCGTGGTGCTCGGAGGCGTGCGGGACGGACAGCGGGGAGATCGACACGCGGCCCTCGACGATCGCCCGACGGTCGGTCCCCTCGGGGTCGGGCACGTCGCCGGTGCGCATCCGGTCCCAGATCCGGTCGTGGAGCGTGATGTCGCCGGTGTCGGCGTCCCACTCCGCGTCCATCTCGTAGAGCGTCGAGGGCTCGGTGACCGCGATCGCGGCGCGTTCGCCCGGCGGCGGTCCGGACTCGCCGTCGGCCATCGGGGCGTTCACGTTGAGGTAGTCGGCGTGGTCGAAGACGCCGGCGTCGATCGCGTGATCGACGAGGTACCGGGTGACGGCGGCCGCGTGCGCGAAGTGCTCCGGGTCGGGTTCGAGCTCCCACCAGTCGTCGCCGCCCGGCACGTACATCGAGGTGGCGATCGCGGGGACCTCGAAGAAGGCGGCCTCGACGGCGGCCGAGACGGTTCCTGACCGACCCAGGACGTACTCGCCGAGGTTCGCGCCCTTGTTGCAGCCGGAGACGACGGCGTCGGCGTCGGGGACGAGCTCGCCGAGGCCGGCGACGACGCAGTCAGCCGGGGTCCCCTCGACGGCGTAGCCCAGGTCGTGGTCGTGGACGACGACGTCCTGGGAGATCGACCGCCCGACCGCGCTCTGGTCGGCGGCGGGGGCGACGGCGACCACGTCGTAGGCCGGCGTGAGGGCGTCGTACAGCGCGCGAAACCCGACGGTCTCGATCCCGTCGTCGTTCGTGAGAAGGATCCGGTCGACGCTCATACCGACTCCAGGGTCGGACACTTAAAAAACGCTCCGGCACCGTGCCGGACCGAACGCCGGGAGGGCTGAGAAGGGGACCTAGTCGATCGTCGGGGCCGTTCGCGATCCGAGCTGTGCCGAGGAGTCGCCGTTGGCGGATCGCCAGTTCACGGAGACGGTTTCGCTGGACCAGTTGTCGTCGCCGCTTTTTGCGACGTCAATGCTGGTCCCGGCAGTGATCGACTCATTCCACTCGATGTTACCGTTGGCGTATTCTCCGTTATCCCCGGTGGCATTGAGGGTCGTTCCTCCCGTTGCGGCGATGCTCACCGTATCACTGGTTCCGTCGATCGTGTCACCGCCGCCGTGACTGATCGTCACGCCGTTCGAATCGTTGAAGTCGAAGTTGAAGCTCGCGGTGGGCTGGTTGTTCTGCAGGTCGTCACCGAGACCGAGGACGAACGTGCCGATGACCGCGGCCAGGATGACCGTGATCGCCACCATCAGGATCACGCCGATGACGGGGCTTACCGCTCGATCCTCCGTAAACAGGGTCTTGAGGTCGTGTAGGTTCATTGTTATGCGCAGTTCTGGGACTCGTACGCCGACCGATCGTCGATCGGGTCCCTCCTCCCAGCGGCTGACGAGTATTAGTTGGCGGTGGACGTATATAAATGCGCCCTTCAAAATATCACTATTGATAGGTAGAGCGCTGCTACTGCTGGTCTGACGCACGTTAGCGTCGGTCGACTCGACCAAGAATCGTGTGGGCGGGTATAAAAACCGATGAGTCGAACGCGGGATCGACGATCGCGTTAGGGGGCGGTCTGCGAGGCGAGCGTCGCCGACGAATCGCCGTTGGCGGACCGCCAGTTCACGGTGACGGTTTCCCCGTTCCAAGTCGTCTGAGAATCACTACTATTGTACACATACAGCGTCTCGCTGTCTCCGGCACCGATCTCTCCATTCCAATCGAATGGTTCTTCATCTTCTTCTGTTAACGAGGTTGAATTATTTAGGTATTTACCATTAGTTACTGCCACAGTTACCTGATCGCTACTGGAGATCACGTCGCCGCCGCCGTGACCGATCGTGACTGAATCCGGAGCCGAGCCGTTCGCATCGAAGTCCATATTGAAGCTTGCGGTCGGTTGGTCGTTCTGCAGGTCGTCGCCGAGGCCGAGGACGAACGTGCCGATGACGGCAGCCAGGATGACCGTGATCGCCACCATCAGGATCACGCCGATCACTGGCGAGACCGCTCGATCGTCCGTAAACAGGGTTTTGATGTCGTGAAGTTGCATTGTGAAGAATCAGTCCTGGGACGGTTCACCGATCGATTCGATCGGCGGATTCCGCCCAACATCTGACAACGAAACCTACGTGCTCAACGTATATAAAACAACAGCCTCAAAACAACCGCGATCGTGTGTGTGAGGCCCTCTCTATGCTGTTTGCGGGTAGTTGGCATCCAACGGTGAGGATGGCGATCGTGGTCGACCGCTCTTCACCCAACGATTAAGCCGATCGTCGGAGACGAGTCGATCGATGACGTCCCAGTCCCCGACGTCCCTCCCGCGAAGCTGGACCGCCGCCGTGATCATCCTCGGCACCCTGATCCTCGGCTATTCGGTGATCATCGCCGGGCAGATCCTGCTCGGCGTCATTCCGATACTCCTGCTCGTCCTGTTGTATCTTCTCTGGCGGTTCGTCGTCGCCGTCGAGGCGATCGCCGACGCACAGCAGCGCCTCGCCGCACGCCGAGAGCGACGGGAGTGATAATTGATCGACGACGCGTGATCCGGCGTGTGTGACACCGGAACCGTTTCCGGTTGGGTGTACGGTAGTCGCGAAACGACGACGGATCGCCTGAAAAAGGCCGTTGAACTCGGTTATAGAGAATCAAGGAGAATACCTGGGCCTTCAGGCGTCCTCGGAACGCTCCGCGTTCCGATGTGCGAACGAGACGCGAAGCGTCTCGTCAACGCAGGATGAATCCGACATGAGTTTTCAGAACCAACGGTTCGATTGCCAGCCTGTGATTTTAGTCCAGACGTTGAAGTGGCAGGCGACCGTCCAAGAGAGTAGGAATCAGGCCGGGAATAGAGCGATTCTCGCCAGTCCTACGATGGCGGCCTGCCCGCCCCAAGCAATGAGACAGTAATCGGAACCAGTCGGGTGCACGGTCGGTTCCTATAATGAACCGATGCAGTGCCCGACTGCGTGTAAACACCAGAAAGTAACTCCGAGTCCATCGAAGTCTGCTGGACTCCCCGTGGCAAAAACAACACTAGGAGTCCACATATGACCGAGGATAGGAGTACCGGGGGCTTGGCACTCCCAGCAGTCTTCCCCCCCACAGACCGCGAGCATCCTCACGGATTCTTACCGTTTGGATGCTCGGTGAGGCTGTAAACCTGAAATCTCCAACGCTCAGGATTCCTCCGCGTTCACGCGGAGGAGGATGTCAAACCGTCGGTGCGTCCTGGGAGCCGAGCTGGGCGGAGGAGCTCCCGTCGGCGGATTCCCAGTTCACCGAGACGGTCTCGCCGTTCCAGGTACTCTTAGTACCACTCTCGTTGTGCAGGTAGAACGTCTGGCTGCTCCCGGCGCTCAGACTGTCGCTGTACGTCCACGTGAACGGGGAGCCGGGATTCACCGTCCCATCGGTGGTGTTTCCGATCGCTGCATCACCAGTAACGGCGACCGTCACCGTGTCTTCACTGCTGATGCTGTCGCCGCCGTGGGAGATCGTGCCGCTGTCGTTTTCGGAATCATCGGTCTCGAAGTCGAAGTTGAAGCTCGCAGTGGCCAGGGTGTTCTGCAGGTCATCACCCATCCCGAGGACGAACGTGTCGATCACCGCCGCCAGGGTGACCGTGATCGCTACCATTAGGATCACGCCGATCACCGGTGCAATCGCTCTATCCTCCGGGAAGGGTCATATGACGTTTATCGTCGGCTATGCGGTGTTGGGTGCGTCCTGAGAGCCAAGCTGTGCCGACGAACTCCCATCGGCTGACTGCCAGTTAACGCTGATAGTTTGACCGGACCAATTGGAACTGGATGTGTTAATTCTAATTGAATTACCAGCGGAGATCGGTGTATTCCACGTTCCATTACTCGGTTCCGCCAGGTCCTCACCAGTTGAATTCACGGTCACGAGATCTCCTTCCGGGATCGTGTCTCCACCGGCATGACTGATCGTCCCGTTTCCGTCCGCCTCGAAGTCGAAGTTGAAACTCGCGGTCGGCTGGGTGTTCTGCAGGTCGTCGCCCAGCCCGAGCACGAACGTGCCGATCACGGCCGCCAGAATGACCGTGATCGCCACCATCAGGATCACGCCGATCACCGGTGAAACCGCTCTATCCTCCGTGAACAGGTTCTTGAGGTCGTGTAGCTTCATATGTGCGTGTGTGTCCCCCGACTGGGTCGTATCCCGATCGGTTCGATCGATTCCCGCCCAGCGACTGACGATCGGAGAAAACGGGTACACCTATATAAAACATCGCTTGAAAGTATCGGACTTGATAATTAAATGACGAATACGATCGCCGACCCCGTTCCCGTTCCTCCAGAAACACGCGATCGATCGGGGGCGGATCGCCGCTACTCGCCGATCTCGACGTCCGTGTCGACCGGGTCGGCGTCGTTGATCGCGACCGCGACGGTGTAGGTGCCGGACTCCTCCGGGGTGTCGACCGCGGGATACTCGACGACGACCACGTCGTCGTTCTCCAGGGTGTACCCGGTATCGAGCGCGATCGTGTACGAGTAGTCGTTCGTGTTGACGCCGCTCACGTGGGTCTCGTTGAACCGGCGATCGATCTCGCCGTCGGCGTCGGTGTCGACGCCGAGCGAGACGTTCTCGTGGGCGACGGTTTCGACCGTGAACCGATCGCGGGGATAGCTGACCGCGACGGTGTCCCACTCCTCGCCGGCGGTCGAGTCGTTCACGGCGGCGCGAACCGTCTGGTTCGCCGCCGTCTGGTTCGCGGCCGCGTTCTCGATCGCGGCACCCTCCTCGGGGACCGCGTTCTCGGTTCCGGATCCCTCTCCGCCGGTCCCGATCCCGAGACAGCCGGCCGTCGCGACGAGCACAACCACCAGCGCGATCGCTGTGAACTGTCTGCGCACGTCGGCCGTCGCGTCGCCGGCGGTGAAAACGTTGTGGCTCACCGACTTGAGCCGCGTCGAGGTCGAACCGTGGTGGAATCGGCCGGTTCCGGGGTCGGACCACGGCCAGATCGGCCGGTTCCGGAACCCCAGGTCGCACCGTGCTCGCCGCCGCTACTCCTCGACGAGCGAGCCGAAGAGCTCGTCGGCGTCGGCGGGCACGTCGAAGTCGTGGTAGTGTTCGCCCTGCTCCTCGCTCAGGATGTTGAGCGCGGCGGCGGCGCCGTCGCCGGCGGAGATGACCGCCTGCCACTCCTCGGCGCGGACCATCGCGCCGGTCGCGTAGGCGCTCTCGACGGAGGTCTCCATCGTCACGTCCACGTCGACGACGTCACCGTCGAAGTCACACCCCAGCGACTCGGCCAGGTCGCGGTTGGCGCCGGTCGCGAGGATCACGTAGTCGGCGGCGTGCTCCTCGCCGTCGGCCGCGACCACGAAGCCGTCGCCGTCCGCCGAGACGTCCGTCACCTCGGTCCCCTGGTGGCGCTCGACGCCGAAGTCGTCGACCTGATCGCGGAGCGTCTCCATGTAGACGCTCCCGTCGATCGAGCCGATCCCGGGGTAGTTGAACAGGTGGGCCTTGTGCATCCAGGTGCCGTCGGTGTCGAAGACGGCGGTCTCCAGGCCGTTTTTCGCGGTGAAAAGCGCCGCGCTCAGTCCGGCCGGTCCGCCGCCGATTACGAGTACGTCTGCCATCGTCGATCGTTGGGCGCGATGGGCCATAAAGCCACGCGAACCGGAAGGCTGGTCGGCTGCCCCGGGCGTGCCGGATCGGCCGTTTCAGTCGGTGGTTGGCTCGACGTCTGTGGCCGCTTCGACGTCTGTGGTCGCCTCAACCTCCCGCGATGGCTCCGACTCCTGTGCCGGCTCCACGCCGTCGCCGCCACCGGCCGGGGTCGGGTTCGTCAGCGATCCATCCCGCCAGGTCCCGCGGGCGAACCAGAGGTAGGCGATGACCCCGCCGACGACGTTCGAGACGGCGAAGGAGGCCCAGACCCCGGCGGAGCCGATCACGGTCGCGCCGATCCACGCGATCGGCAGCCGGATGAAGCCGAGGGTTACCACGGACAACACCGCCGCGATGAGCGTCTTGCCGGCGCCGCGGAACCCGCCCGTGTAGGCCCGCATCACGCCGATGAACCCGAAGGTGAGCGCGGCGTACCGGAGGAACGTCGCGCTCTCGGCGATGACGGCGGGGTCGTTCGTGAAGATCGCGGCGATCGGTCGGGCCGCGATCAGGGTGATCACGCCGACGCCGGTCAGGATGTACAGCATCGCCCGCGCGCCGAAGTGGTTCGTCGCCGCGGCTCGGTCCGGCTTCCCCGCGCCGATGTTCTGTCCGGTCATCGTCTCGATGCCCTGTGAGACCGCCAGCGCCGGCAGGAAGACGACCGAGTAGATCCGCGTGCCGATGCCGTAGGCCGCCACGACCGTCTCGGGGAAGGCGGCGATGACGAACAGCAGCAGGTTGATCGACAGCGACCGCGCGGTCCCCTCGACGGAGGCCGGGAGGCCGATGTCGAACACCTTGCGCGCGAACGCGCGGTCGGGCGCCATCTGTCCGAGGCGGATCCGCACGCCCCGGGTCCCACGGAACATGATGACCAGCCCGACGATCAACGCGAGCGCACGCGAGAACACCGTCGCGATCGCGGCGCCCTCGATCCCGGAGCCGGTGTAGCCGGTCGCCGCGAACAGCCAGGACTGGATCCCCCCGGCGCCGAGCGCCTCGAAGAGGGGGTTCCCGGTGAACCCGAAGATGAGGATCGGATCGAGCACGACGTTGAGCACCACGGATCCGGCCATCACGTACATCGGCGTCACCGTGTCCCCGTACCCGCGCATCAGCGCGATGAAGACCGCGAACCCGAACACGAAGACGAGCCCGGCCGAGAAGACGCGCATGTACGACTCCACGAGCGGGGCGATCGCGTCACTCGCGCCCAGCAACACGAGGAATTCGTCGACGAACAGGAGGCCGAGCCCCCCGAGGATCACCGAGGCGATCACGGCGTAGCTCATCGTCTGGGAGGCCGCGTACTCGGCCCGATCCGTTCGGCCGGCGCCGACGTGTTGGGCCACGAGCACGCTCCCGGCCACCGAGAGCCCGAGCGCCAGCGAGATGAGCAGGAACACCATCGGAAACGCGAAGCTGATCGCCGCAAGCGCGGTGGTGTCGAACTGTCCGAGCCAGAAGGTGTCCGCCAGATTGTACGCCGTCTGGAAGAGGTTCATCACCACGATCGGCAACGAGAGGTAGAACAACGGCCAGCCGATGCCGCCCTCGGTGAGATCGAGGTCGTCGGGACCCTTGAACAGCGAGTCGATCGCCGAGCCAAGCCCCATCAGGGCCACCCCATCGTCCGGACCGTGTCTCCCCGTGACGACTGACGACGGCGTCGGCGTCGAGCCGTGCTCCTCGTGCGGTTCGTACTCATCGTGTGGTCCGTGCTCGTCGGAAGATTCGCTCCCGTCGTGCGGTTCGTACTCGTCGCGCGGTTCGTCGATCGATCGGTAGGTGTGTCTCGTATCAGTCCTGTAACCATCGTCACCTCGGCCTCCCGAACTCCACGATCCCGTTCCGGTCCGCCTCCGGCGTCCCGGTCGGGTACCGGTGAGAGGGAGGGCTCTCGCGAGTCTTACCGTATTTACTGACTAGTCAGTCAAAAGGGTTGTGGACCCAGGGGCATTCACCCCGATCCCTGTGTACTGTTCACGAGTCAGTCGGATATACCGGTGTGTAACGCTGAAACACGCCGATCGACGATCGACGATCGACGGGCCGGTTCGACTGACGGCTCGGTCACGTTTTCGGCATTGGTCACAACAGTTATACACCCGGAACGTGCGAACGGACGTATGGCGGAGTCGCCGGATCGACGATCCTCGGACATCGACGAGGCGATCATGCAGGCTACCTACCGTGCGCTCCACGAACACGGCTACGCGGGACTCACGATGCAACGGATCGCCGACGAGTACGGCAAATCGACAGCCGCGATCCACTACCACTACGACACGAAGGAGGACCTGCTCGCGGCGTTTCTCGACTACCTGCTCGAGCGGTTCCGGGAGGCGGTTCACGAGGTCGAGACGACCGACCCGGAACAGCGGCTGCAGCTCCTCCTCGACCGGCTGATCGTCGATCCGGGCGACCACCACGGGCTCCTCATCGCGATGCTGGAGATGCGGAGCCAGGCACCCTACAACGAGACGTTTCGCGAGCGATTCCGGCAGAACGACGAGTACATTCGATATCTCCTGGAGACGGTGATCGACCACGGAAACGAGGCGGGCGTGTTCGCCGGCGTCGACCCCGAACACACCGCACGAACCCTGTTGACGGTCGTTGACGGCGCACGAACGCGCGCGGTGGTCCTCGAGGAGCGAACCGCCCTCGAGACCGCACGGCGAGCCGTCGAGGAGTACGTCGACGTGGTCGTATTGGCGTGAGACGGACGCGTCCGATGACCGCCGTCGGCATCGATCGAGGACCGACCGGCTGACGTCGATGCTATCGAAAGTATAAAGACCGTAACTAACCGTTCAGTTACCATCGAACGGAGGACGGTGGGCCGCCCCCGACGCGATCCGGGTCGGTCGACCGAATCCGGGGAGGACGCCGCACCTCGACGGTACGGATCGGGGACCACACGATCGCGAGCCGAGTATGGGACCGAACACATCGACATCCAACGTCGTGCTCATCACGGTCGACTCGCTGCGTGCGGATGCGATCGGCCCCTACGACGGGGACCGTCATACGCCGGTGATGGACTCGCTTGCCGACAACGGCGCCGTCTTCGATCGTGCCTTCGCGACCGGCAACTGGACGCCGTTTTCGTTCCCCTCGATCCTCGCCTCACGGCCGGTGTTCGCCGATACCGGCCGCATCGGCGTCTCCGACGTCCCGACGCTGGCTGGGGTGGTATCCGACGCCGACGTCGCGACCGGCGGATTCAACGCCGCGAACGGCTTTCTCACCTCCCACTGGGACTACGACGACGGGTTCGACGAGTTCGAGCCCTTCGTCGCCAGCGTCGGATCGAGCATTTACAGCCGGTACCTGGCGACACATCCGACCGTCGAGGCCTGGATCCAGCTCGCGACGGCGCCGGTTCGTCGGCTGGGATCGTGGGTCCGCGGCGACACGGACGACCGGCCGTTTCTCGACACCTCGCGGATGTTCGACGTCGAACACGCCGCAACCGAGTTCATCGAGACCACCGACGAACCGTTCTTCCTCTGGATCCACTACATGGACGCGCACACGCCCTACGTTCCGGCGCCGCGGTACATTCGGGAGGTGTCCGACGGGCTCGTCGGCACCCACCGAATGATCCACGCACACACCCGAACCGGGCTCGGCTGGGAGGTCGGCGATCGAACGCTGTCGGAGCTTCGAACCCTCTATCAGGCTGCGGTTCGGCAGGTCGACGCGAGCATCGGCCGTCTGCTCGAGACGCTCTCGACGGCAGGCGTCGACGATGAGACCGCGGTCGTCGTCGCCGGCGACCACGGCGAGGAGTTCCAGGAGCACGGCCACCTCGCCCACTATCCGAAACTCTACGACGAGCTCATTCACGTCCCCCTCATCGTCGACGTGCCGGGTGCCGACGGCCAGCGCATCGAGGGACAGGTCGGCCTCGATGCGATCCCGCCGACGGTGGCGGACCTCCTGGAAGTCGATGCGCCGGCCGCGTGGACCGGCCAGTCGCTCGTCGATTCGGTCGTCGCGGGCGAGTCTCCCGACGACGAGCCGATCGTCTCGGTAACCGTTCGCGGGGAGGAGGTGACCGCCCAGCCCATCCCGCGATCGCTCTCCGACGGCGACCTGCTCGTCAGCGTCCGCGACCGGGATCGGATATACATCGAGAACGTCGACACCGGCGACGTCGAGTTCTACCGCCGACCGGACGATCCGACCCAGCAGACGAACCTCGCGACCGACCCGCGACCGGACGACCGGGCAGCCATGGACCGGTTCGCGACGATCGTGGACGACCACGCCGCGGTGTTGCGCGAACGCGACGCGGCTCGTGCGGACGCAGCCGGTGGAGACGGGGACGGAGACGACGACGTCGATGAGGACCTCGAGGCACGCCTCTCGGCGCTCGGCTACCGGTAGATGATCCGGTCGTTCATCAGAAACCTCCACAGCGGTCCCGTCGCACTCCAACTGCGTCGGTTCGTCATCGTCGGCATGATCGCCGCCGGCGTCCAGATGGCGTTGTTATGGGCGTTCGTCGACGTCGTGGGGGTCCACTACCTGCTTGGCGCGACGATCGCGATCGAGATCACGATCATCCTCCAGTACGGGATCAACAACGCCTGGACGTTCGAGGCGGCCAGCAACACCGGAACCGAGTTCCTGTCGGGGCTCGTGAAGACGAACATCGTCCGCGGATCGGCGATCCCGATCCAGCTCGGCATCCTGTTCGGGTTCGTCGAGCTCGCCGGAGTCCCGTATCTCATGGCGAACGCGCTCGCGATCGGAATCAGCGGTGGCTATCGATTCGTCCTCGACGCGAAGTGGACCTGGGGACAGTGACGCGAAGTGGACCTGAGGACTGTCGTGTCGACGACGTGGACACCATCGACGGCGACGGCTCGACGTCCTGACGGCGGGTCACGACGGTCCGGCCAGAACGGTACTTCTTTGAGCGACGGCGTGAACGGTCGGACATGGTCACGCTGGGACTGGTCGTCGCGCAGTTCAACGGGTCCGTCACGGAACCGATGGCGGAGGCGGCACGAGCCGTCGCCGCGGAACGGGACGCCACGATCGAACACGAGGTACCCGTTCCGGGCGCCTACGACGCCCCGCTTGCGTCAGACCGTCTCGCGCGACGCGACGACGTCGACGCGGTCGTCGTCGTGGGGGCGATCGTCACCGGCGATACCGACCACGACCGCGTGATCGGCTCGGCGGCCGCCGAGCAGCTGACGGCGGTGAGTCTCGACCGGGATACCCCGGTGACCTTCGGCGTCAGCGGACCCGGAATGTCGGGCGCGGAAGCCCGCGAACGGGTCGAAAAGGGCGCCGACGCGACCCACGCGGCGATCGACCTGGTCGAGGATCTGCCTGACCCCGAGCCGTAACGCCGATCGCCAGCCAACACGGTCGGCGTCCGTGTGACCGTCGACCGCCAACCGACCGCCGGCCGACTGCCGACCACCAATCGACCGCCGACCGAACCAGCGACGAACCGACCACGCCAGCACCGAGATCGATATCGAGACGACGCCGACACCACACCGACACAGACCGAGACAACAGATGACCGACGACTACACCGACCGGATCCAGCGAGTAGAACCGAGCGCGACCCTGGCCATCTCCAACCTCGCCGCCGAGAAGGAGGCGGAGGGTGCCGACATCGTCGACCTCTCCGTGGGCGAACCCGACTTCGACACGCCGGAGAACATCGTCGCAGCCGGGACCGAGGCCCTCGAGGCGGGCCACACCGGCTACACCTCCTCGAACGGGGTTCCCGAACTGAAGGACGCGATCGCCGAGAAGCTTCGCGGCGACGGCATCGAGGCGTCCGCTGACGAGGTGATCGTCACGCCGGGCGCGAAACAGGCCCTCTACGAGACCGTCCAGACGCTGGTCGAGGACGGCGACGAGGTCGTGCTCCTCGATCCGGCCTGGGTCTCCTACGAGGCGATGGTCAAACTCGCCGGCGGCGACCTCGAGCGCGTCGATCTGGCGCCACACGACTTCCAGCTTGAGCCCGCACTCGAGGACCTGGAAGCGGCGATCTCGGACGACACCGAGCTCCTGATCGTCAACTCTCCCTCGAACCCGACCGGCGCGGTCTACGCCGACGCCGCCCTCGAGGGCGTCCGCGACCTCGCCGTCGAACACGACGTGACCGTCGTTTCCGACGAGATCTACGAGCGCATCACCTACGGCGTCGAGCCGACCTCGCTTGCGACCTTCGAGGGAATGGCCGACCGAACGGTCACGATCAACGGCTTCTCGAAGGCGTTCTCGATGACCGGCTGGCGGCTCGGCTACCTTCACGCGACCGAGGAGTTCGTCTCACAGGCGGGCAAACTCCACTCCCATTCGGTGTCGTGTGCGACGAACTTCGTCCAGCGGGCCGGGATCGAGGCGCTCGCGAACACCGACGAGGCGGTCGTGGAGATGCGGGACGCGTTCTGCTCCCGGCGCGACCTGCTCGTCGACCTGTTCGCCGATCACGGCGTCGACGTCGCCGTCCCCGACGGCGCCTTCTACATGATGCTTCCCGTCGCCGAGGACGACCAGGCGTGGTGTGAAGACGCCATCGAGCAGGCGCACGTCGCCTGCGTCCCGGGATCAGCGTTCAACGCGCCCGGCTACGCGCGGATCTCCTACGCCGCGAGCGAGGAGC
The DNA here is from genome assembly GCF_029889855.1 of Halopenitus sp. POP-27. Lineage (NCBI taxonomy): Archaea > Methanobacteriati > Methanobacteriota > Halobacteria > Halobacteriales > Haloferacaceae > Halopenitus > Halopenitus sp. POP-27. Next base: position 100,321 of record NZ_JARANU010000006.1, read on the forward strand.
GGCTCCGCGAGGCGGTCGACCGGCTGGCCGAGAACGACTTGCTGTAGCGGCTACTGCGTGTGCGTCGGCGACCGCCGCCGTCTGTCGACGCACCGACCGCTATCCCTTTGAGGGCGGGGTCGTATGCGGAACGTATGAGCGATGAGCGGGAAGTACTCGACGTACTGACCACGAACGCCCGCGAGAGCACCGCCGACATCGCAGCCCAGACCGGCCTGGATGAGGCCGCCGTCGAGGAGGCGATCGCGTCGCTCGAGCGGCGCGGCGTCGTCCACGGCTACCAGGCGGTCGTCGACTGGGACCGCGTCGAGGAGGAACGCGTGCGTGCGATCGTCGAACTCAACGTCGAACTCGACCGCGAGACGGGCTACGAGGAGATGGCCGACCGGATCGCGAAGTTCCCCGCGGTCGAGGCGTTACACCTCGTGTCGGGCGATTACGACTTCGCGGCCGAGGTCGCCGGCGCCTCGATGCAGGACGTTTCCGGGTTCGTCTCCGAGCAGGTCGCGCCGATCCCCGAGATCACCCAGACGGTGACCCACTACGTGATGGAGACCTACAAGGACGGCGGCGTCCGGTTCGGCGATCGGGACGAGGACGACCGGCTTTCCGTCTCGCCATGAAGCTCTCCGAGCGCGTCACCGACCTCCCCGAATCGGGGATTCGGGAGTTCTTCGAACTGGCGGAGGCCCGCGACGACGTCATCTCGCTCGGCGTCGGGGAGCCGGACTTCTCGGCCCCCTGGGCGGCCCGTACCGCGGCGATCGACTCCCTGGAGCGCGGGCGGACCTCCTACACCTCGAACCGGGGGATCCGCGAGCTTCGGGAGGCGATCGCCGACCACCATCACCGCTACGATCAGTCCTACGACCCCGGCGAGGAGATCCTGGTTACCACCGGCGCGAGCGAGGCGGTCGATCTGGCGCTGCGCGCGCTCGTCGATCCCGGTGACGTCGTCGCGATCCACGAGCCGACCTACATCTCCTACGGCCCCGGCGTGGAGCTCGCCGGCGGCGAACCGCTGTCGGTGCCCACGCGCGCCGCGGACGACTTCGCGTTGACCCGGGAACGACTCGAGGCTGCCGACGCGGGGAGCGCCGACACGCTGGTGTTGTGTTACCCGAACAACCCGACCGGCGCGGTGATGACCGCGGATCAGCTCGCCGCGGTCGCGGCGTTCTGTCGCGAACACGACGTCCAGGTGATCGCCGACGAGATCTACGCGGCGCTCACCTACGGCCGGGACCACGAGTCGATCGCGACCCAGCCCGGAATGCGCGAGCGGACGGTCGTGGTCAACGGCTTCTCGAAGGCGTACGCGATGACCGGCCTGCGGCTCGGCTACGCGCTCGGACCCGCCGCGGCGATCGACGCGATGAACCGGATCCACCAGTACACGATGCTGTCCGCGCCGACGACCGCCCAGTACGCGGCACTCGAAGGGCTGCGATCGTGTGACGAGGAGGTCGCGGACATGGTGAGCGAGTACGACCGTCGCCGCCGATTCGTCCACTCGCGGTTTCAGGAGATGGGTCTCGACTGCTTCGAGCCGCGGGGTGCCTTCTACGCGTTCCCCGACTGTGGCGGCGACGACGAGCGGTTCGCCGAGGAGCTGCTGGAGTCACAGGGCGTGGCGGTCGTTCCCGGCTCGGTCTTCGGGGCGGGCGGCGAGGGGCACCTCCGCGTCTCCTACGCGACGAGCATGCGCGAGCTGAAGCGGGCGACCGACCGGATCGAGACGTTCCTCGCCGAGCGCCGGCAGGCTCCGTAGACCGTCATCGCCGGCAGTCACCCGTCCGACGCCATTCCGTTCCGATACGCTCTCCATACCCCCAATTAGGATAACACTCGACACGATAGGTGCAGATAAAGTTTCCAATGAATCGGAAAACCCGAATTCATTGCGAAGAGTTATCACGAACGACGGCCAGGGTTAGGTATGGACTTCGAGCTCACCGACGAGCAGAAACAGCTGCGCGAGGAGGTTCGACGGTTCGCCGACAACGAGATCCGACCGATCGCGAGCGAGCACGACCGGGAGGAGTCGTATCCGTACGACGTGATCGAGAAGGCGGCCGAGATGGGGCTGATCGCGCCCCACATCCCGGTCGAGTACGGCGGCGTCGGCTACTCGGCGATCGAGAACGCGATCATCACCGAGGAACTGTTCGCCGTCGATCCGGGGATCGGGCTGTGCATCTCCGGGGCGGGATTCGGGGCGGAGGCGATCATGGAGTTCGGAACCGAGGAGCAACGGGAGGAGGTCCTGCCGGCGGTCGCCAGCGGCGAGTCGCTGATGGGGTCGGCGATCAGCGAACCGCAGGCCGGCTCCGACGTCACGTCGATCGCGACGCGGGCCGAGAAGGACGACGACGAGTGGGTGATAAACGGGTCGAAGATGTGGATCACCAACGGGACGGTCGGCGACTACTTCGTCGTCCTGTGTGAGACCGACCCGGAGATCGAGGACCGCTATTCGGGCTATTCACAGATCCTCGTCGAGGCCGACCGCGACGGCTTCGAGGCCGAGAAGATTACCGGCAAGATGGGGGTCCGCGCGAGCGATACGGCGGAAGTCTATCTCGATGACGTCCGAGTCCCCGAGGAGAACCTGATCGGCCAGCGCGGGATGGGCTTTCTCCAACTGATGCAGTTCTTCGATGAAACCCGGACCGCCGTCGCCGCCCAGGGCGTCGGGATCGCGAAGGGCGCGACAGAGCGCGCACTCGAGTACGCACAGGAGCGCGAGCAGTACGATCACCCGATCAGTGACTTCCAGGCGATCCAACACAAGCTCGCCGAGATGCGCACTAACGCCGAGGCGGCGCGCTGGCTCACCTATCGGTCCGCGTGGGCGGTCGATGCGGATCCCGATGGAGCCACCGCGCTCGCCTCGATGGCCAAGGAGTTCGCCTCCCGGATCGCGGTCGACGCCGCCGACGAGGCCGTCCAGATCCACGGCGGCGCCGGCTACGTCGACGACCACGACGTCGAGCGGCTCTACCGCGACGCGAAGATCACCCAGATCTACGAGGGGACCACGGAGATCCAGAAGAACATCATCGCCCGGGAGCTGCTCGGCGACGGGATCGAGCCGTGAACCGTCTCGGCCCGGTCGGCCTGTTCCGCCTGTAGACGCCGCGACGCCCTGACGACTTATTGGACGCCCATCTCGGCGAGCCGTTCGGGGAGATAGGTGTCGGTGACGAAGTCCAGCCCGCGGCTCGCCAGCGCCTGCTGTTCGGACTTCTTGCCGATGTCGAGCTGCAGTTCGATCTGCTCCTCCCAGTAATCGGTCTGGAAGCGGGGATCCTCGAGCTCCGACTCGAGGGCGTTCACGTCCGAGTCCGAGAGCGGATCGCTTGGCAGGTCGTACTCGACGATGTCCGTCGGCCGAATGCCGACGAACCGTGCATCCGGCGTGGCGAGGTACTCCGAGAGGTGTGCGGACTTGATCGAGCCGTACGCCACCGACCCGAAGATGCGGTAGGACCACGGGTCGCCGTCGGTAAAGACGACCACCGGGAGGTCGAGCTCGTCGTTGAGCCGCCGGGTGATCCGCCGGGTCGCTCGCGCGGGCTGGCCCTTGAGGTGGACCACGAGACAGTTGTAGTCGTCGTCGAAGCCGTTCTCGACGAGCCGGTCGCGCATCCCGCCGGTCTCGACACAGAGGACGAAGTCGATGTCGTGGTCGAGGAACTCGATCATGTCCGGGTTGTTGGGGATCTGGTAGCCTCCCTCGCCGACGTCCTCCTGACAGTGGATCTCGCGTTCGCCGCGGCGGGTCTGCTCGCGGAGCCGGAGCGGCCCCATCAGGGTCGCGCCCGACTCCTCCGGGCGCATGTGGAAGTCCTCGCGGGTGACCCCGGAGACGATCTCCAGGTCCTCGACGAGGTCGTTCGACTCGTCCTGGCTCGTGAACTGCGCCTCGTCGTTGTCCCACGACTCCGAGAGGTAGTACAGCTCACGCAGGGTCGAGGAGCGTCCCTCCTCGAGTTGGTCCGCGAGGAACTCGATCGTGTAGACCGCCTTCAGCAGCTTCCGGGCGCCGCGCACGGAGTTCGCGCTCCGCGTCGACGTCCGGTCGCCGTAGGTCCAGACGCCGCTTTCGGGGTCGTACTCGATGTTGCTTTTCGTCCGCGTCGGCAGGGTCATCTCCGGGATCTCCCCGCCCGCGAACTGGTCGTAGAACTCCGCCGCCAGGTCGATGAGCTGTGCTCGTGCGTCCGCGTCGTTTGCTGCCATTAGGCGTTCACCGTGAGTTTCTCCGCTTCGACGCCGTCGACGCTCACGTCGAAGTCGGCGTCGTCAGCCACCGTATACGTCACCGTTGCCTCCTCGCCGGCTGGGACGTCGGGGCGCCACTGCAGGAACCACTCGCCGTCCATATCCACGACCGTCCCGTCGGAGAGATCGGTCGGTTCGGCCGAGACGATGTCCGTGATCTCGAGGGACTCGTTCGTGTCCGAGTGGTTCTCCACCCGGAGCGTGACCGAGACCTCCTCGTCGCCGTCGATCTCGCGTTCGACGCTGACATTGTTCATAATGCGTGCGAGCGCGCCGTCGATGTCGGGACGCTGGCGGCCGGTCACCTCCGCGACCTTGTCGGCCATCTCCGGGAGGATGCGCCCGAGGACGTCCTGCTTCTCGCGGCGCTTCTGCATCGAGCGCCGCTTGTTGAGGAACGACTTCAGCTCGCGGGCTGCCTCGCGGATGGCGAGTTCGATCTCGTCTTCGATCTCCGGGATGTTCGCGAGCGCGTCCTTCGACTCGCTCGTGAACGGGACGTTCGTCGAGGCGACGTGGACCATGATCACCGCGGGCCCGCTGGGCAGTCCGCTGCCGCCGGGTTGGTCGAGCCCGTAGTTGCGCCAGCCGATCGATTTGACGACGTCCGTCGTCGCGCAGGCGCCGCGTTGGTAGACGAGCGGAACTCGGTTCGCAAAGCGCATCACCTCGACGCTGCCGTCGGCGGGGATCTCGCCGCCGTAGGCGATCCCCGCCTCGACGATGAAGGGGTCGCCGCCGTGAACCTCCGCGTCCCGCGTGGCGGCCGCGTAGAAGTCCGCGTCGAACTCCTTGCGAAGCCCCGCCTCGACGAGCTCGTCGGTGATCGGCGCCAGGCAGTCGGTCGGGGGCGCCAGGATGTCCGTCTCGCGCATCGCCTCCAACAGCTCCGCGGCGGCGTCGCGGTTCCCGGCCACCGCGTCCACGTTCGGCGGATCGTCGGGGACGGTCTCCATCAACGACCAGAGCGCGTCGGCGACGTTCTCCCGAGCCGTCTCGCCGAAGCTGACGTCCCGTTGGTCGATGACGAAGCTCGCGGCGTCGGCGATCTCACGCTCCAGGTCCGCGCGGGTGAACCGGAACCGATCGTCGCCGCCGTTCGCGAGGCGACGCGCGAGCGCCTCCGCGACCGCGCGGACCGTCTCGTCGTCCTTGCGCGTGCTCGTCGCGTCCTCGATGACCGCGTGAAGGTCGTCGGTGAGGAGATCGCGCGTCTCGTCGTCGGCCGCGTCCTCGGCGTCGCCGTAGGCGGTGATCTCGGTCCAGGCGGCCGCGATCGCGTTCTCGCGGACCGTCTCCCCGAACGTCTTGTCGGTGTCGGCCGCGACCTCCTCGGCGACCGTCTCGACGATCCCGACCAGCTCGGCGTGAGTGATCCGGGTATGATTCCCGACCGTCTCGGCGACCCGGCTGGCGAAGGCGTCGGTGGCGGCGGCCCCCTTGTTGGAGACGGCGTCCGCGACCGCCGCCTCGAGGTCGGCGTCCTCGTGGGCGGCCGGTGGGCGCCAGGCGATCTCCCGACCGAAATGCCGGTCGCGGAAGTTCGAGACCAGGGAGTCGGCCGTCTTCTTCCCGACGCGGGTGAACTCCCCCTGGAGGAACCCGGAGATCGAGTAGGAGTCGGTCCCCTCAAGCATCTTGATGAGCGTCCCCAGCTCGACGCCGTGGGGGTGTGGCCGGATCTCGGAGGTTTCGGCCGGCAGCTGGTCGGTCGCGCGCTCGAACTTCAGCGGCTCGTCGAGCCCCGGTTCCCGGAGCTCGATCCGGGCGTGGGGGTTGACGACCGCCGTGTGTTTGATGTAGTCGTGGAGCTGCGACCGGGCGCGCATGTTCGCCTCCATCTCGAGTTCGATGCGCGTCCCGTGGGGGCGGTCCCAGCTCGTTTCCTCGTCGGCTTTGATCTCCGGCTCGTTCGTGTCGGTGTCGATGATCAGCTCGAAGTACTGGGCCGCCGACTGCCCCTTGGGTCGCGAGGTGATCTTCGCCGGTTGGCCGGAAGTGAGCTGAGAGTACAGTACAGCCGCTGAGATCCCGATCCCCTGTTGACCCCGGCTATTTTTGACGCTCAACGCGCCCTCGTTGGAGACGACGAAGTTTTCGTCTGTTCCGGAGTCGCCCGGAACGGAGATATCGTACACGTGTTCCGGTGGCTCCGTCTCGGTCACGCTCTTCACCGAGAGCAGACACATGTCTGTGTCCGTTATTCCGTGTAGATTGGTGACCGTCTCCCAGAGCGATTCGAGCGAGTTGGTCGCGAAGCCTTCGTCGTCGAGGAGTCCGTATTCCTGTAGGTTGTGTGCGTACCTCGGCTCGTCGATTCGCTCTCCGTCTAGTGCGCGCTCGATCAGCGAGGCGTACGTTTCTGCGTGCTCCCGCTTCGATCCGATTCCGGCACCCATCAGTAATCCGGGAATCGTGTCCGGAACCGTCTCGGCGCTGGCGTCGCTGACGCGCACATCGTCGAGCAGCGTAGCCGGGACTCGTTTGTATTGCTGTGTCCGCGGTGTTTCCGAGCTTTTGAGCGCGTCGACGACATCGATGTCCGAACCGTATACCTTCGTCCGGTACTTCGTGGAGACTCCCTCACCGTACCCGGTGTCGTCCTCCGAAACCTCCGTACTCGCGAGGACGCCCTGCATATTCCAGAGCGTCGAGAGTTGCCGAGCCAGCGTCTCACTCCGCGTCGTGTGAGACAGTTCGTTGCTCGGGTGAGAATCTGACCCGTCCCCCTCGTAGAGCGCTCCGATGAACCGGCGCTGGAGGTCCGGGTCGAGGTCGAACACGAATCCTGGAACCCGCTTGTTGTCGGCGGCATCGCCACAGACGGATTTTAAGAATAACGCCAGCGGTGAACCGAAGGCCTTCACCCGCGTCGAGTTCCGTTCCCGCTCGATCGTCGTCGTCGACCCACCGATCGTCTGTACCGCCCGTTCCGTCGCTTCGATTAGATCCGACTCGTGGCTTCCGAACGTAAATCCGACCTGTCGCGGTCCCGCGTGCCCCTCAGACACGTAGTACGCCAGCATCTCGACGAGCGACTCGTCGACCGGTAGCGACACTGGGAGCGTCGTCTCATCGCCGCCGACCTGATACGTCTTGAACTCACAGTCGGCTGCCTTCTCTTCCCAACCGAGCGCCAAGACCGTCTCCACCGGGAGGTATCCCTCCTGTAGGTAGTTTTGGTCGAGACTGTCCTTCAGGATCTCAACCCCGTTATATCGGTAGTAGGTTCGCTTTCGATCGCTGTCCTCCGACGGCTTTCGACGAACCGTCTCAGCCGTTTGGAGTACTTCGAGCGTCTCACGATCGAAGCCATACACATAGACACGCCGGTCGGCGAACTCCCCGCGATCGACGTGTTCGAGGAGATTGATCTCCTCGATGTCCCGGTCGGTTGACGGTAGTGTACGGGGTGTGAGGAGAGTGTCGCCGGGTTCGAGACTGCCGGCTTTCACTTCTTGCGTGTTTCCGTTCGAGTCGACGCCAAACACGCTGTGGTTTCCGGTGACCTCAACCGTTCTCCCCTTCCGAGTCTCTATTTCGTAGGTGCGCTCGTCGGTCTCGTGGCGAATCGCGTGAGTGACCGGCTGCCAACTCATCTCCTGCGTCTCGCGGTTGAACGACGGAACTTCGATCGCGTCAGGGATCGGAGCCGTTCCGTCACCGTCACCCGGAAGGTATGCGTCACAGAGTACTCCGATAGGAATGTACTCGACGTTCCCGTCCCGTCTGACGAGTAATCGTTGGTTCGGCGTCAGTGACTGCTCCCTCGCGTGAAACCGACTCCCATACAGTAGCTTTCCGAAGACCTTCGGAAGCTGTTCTTTCGTGATCCCGGGTCCGTTGTCCTCGATCACGAGGCGGTAGTAGTCGCCGACCTCGGTGATCTCGACGTAGATGTCCGGGAGCACGCCGGCCTCCTCGGTCGCGTCGAGGGCGTTGTCGACGGCCTCCTTCACCGCCGTCACCAGCCCGCGAGCGCCCGAGTCGAACCCGAGCATGTGTTTGTTCTTCTCGAAGAACTCGGCGATGGAGATCTCGCGTTGGCCCGCGGCCAACTCCTCGGCGATCCCCTCCTCCTCGCCGAGCGTCGACTGGATGGACGTCATTCGGTGGGAAGGTCTTACCCAGTCGGGGTTAAAACCCCTCCGGCGGCGAGGTGAAAGTGGAATCCGGCGATCGAGACGCGCAATCACCCGGATACCGGGATCGGTTGCGGACGTGCTGGCGGACGATCGGTGGTTGCCGGGCCACACGACCAGCAGCTCGTCGACGGCCACGAACGACTCACGCGGTCACACGACCAGCAGCTCGTCGACGACGACGAGCAGGGCGAAACCGACGAGGAACGCCGCGGTGGCCGCGTCGGCGTATCCGTGACCGTGCGAGGAGGGAATCATCTCCCGAAAGACGACCGCCATCATCGCCCCGGCAGCGAACCCGGCCGCAACCGGAAAGACGCCGGTCGCAAGCGAGACGAGGAAGAACCCGACGACGGCGGCCGCAACCTGTGGGATCAGCCCCGAAAGCGTGGTGTACACGAGCACGCGGCGGTTCGAGATCCCGGTGTCGCCGAACGGAACCGCGAAGGCGAACCCGTCCGGAACGTTCTGGAGGCCGATGACGACCGCAAGCAGCAGGGCGACGTCCTCCAGTCCCGAGGCGAAGGCGACGCCCATCGCGAGCCCCTCGGGGGCGTTGTGGAGGACGATCGCCGTGCCGATGAGCAGCGCACGGCGGGCACGCGAGGCGATCGCCGGATCCGCCGTCTCGTTCGATTCCGCCGTCTCGTTCGATTCCGTCGGCCCCTCCGAGCCGGCGATCGTCCCGCGCTCCCAGCCCCATTCGCCACCGTCCCGGCGCCACCCGACGTACCGCGCGTGGAGATGCGGGATGAGTCGGTTCCCGCCCAGGAGGACGAAGCCGCCCATAAACACACCGGACATCACGGCGAAGAGCGTCCCCTGTTCCATCCCCGGAAGGATCAGTCCGAAGACGCTGGCGGCGATCATAATCCCCGCCGCGAGCCCGAGTGCGGCGTCGTACACCCGGTGTGAGACCGTCGCCCGCACGAACACCGGGAGCGCGCCGACGCCGGTGATCGCGCCCGCGGCGGTCGTCACGACGAGCATCGTCGCGAACTCGTTCATACGGCGTCATCGGCCAGCACCGACAAATAGGTCCGGGCGGGACGGTCGGAAAACTGACCACCGACAGGCTCGTTCACGCGCCCGCGCGTGAGAGGCTTTATGAGTGGTGGTGCACTAGCCACCACAACTCCAATGTCAGAGGAAAACGAGTACGGCGCCGGGCAGATCCAGGTCCTCGAAGGGCTCCAGGCCGTCCGGAAGCGCCCGGCGATGTACATCGGTTCGACCGACGGTCGAGGGTTACACCACCTCGTCTACGAGGTGGTCGACAACTCGATCGACGAGGCCCTCGCCGGCCACTGTTCGGCGATCGAGGTCACGATCCACGATGACGCGTCGGTGAGCGTTCACGACGACGGCCGCGGCATCCCGGTCGACACCCACGAACAGTACGACCGGCCGGCCCTCGAGGTCATTATGACGGTCCTCCACGCGGGCGGGAAGTTCGACTCCAAGTCCTACCAGGTCTCGGGGGGCCTCCACGGCGTCGGCGTGAGCGTCGTCAACGCGCTCTCGGAGCGCCTCGAGGTCGAGGTCAAACGCGACGGCGGCGTCTACCGCCACCGGTTCGATCACGGCGAGCCCGTCGAGGGCGCCTTCGAACGCGTTCGCGGGATGGACCCCGACGAGGAGACGGGGACGACCATTCGGTTCTGGCCCGACGGGGAGATCTTCGAGACGACCGACTTCGAGTACGGCACGCTCGCGAACCGACTGCGCGAGCTCGCCTTCCTCAACTCCGGGGTCGCGATCACGCTGACCGACGATCGGCCCGCGGAGACGGAACGGGAGACGTTCCAGTACGAGGGCGGGATCCGCGAGTTCGTCGAGTACCTCAACGAGACCCGGTCGCCGATCCACTCGGACGTTATCTATCTCACCGACGAGGCGGACGACATCCACGTCGAGATCGCGATGCAGGCCACCGAGGAGCTACAGGGGTCGGTCCACGCGTTCGCGAACAACATCAACACTCGCGAGGGCGGCACCCACCTCACCGGATTCAAAACCGCCCTGACCAGGACCGTCAACGACTACGCCAACGAACACGACCTGATCGGCGATCTGGAGGGGAACTTGAAGGGAGAAGACGTCCGTGAAGGGCTCACCGCGGTCATCTCGGTGAAACACCCCGATCCGCAGTTCGAGGGCCAGACGAAGACCAAACTCGGCAACTCGGAGGTCCGCGGGATCGTCGAGTCGGCGGTTCACGAGCGTCTCGGCACCTACTTCGAGGAGCACCCGGACACCGCCCGGAAGGTCGTCCACAAGGCCGCCGAGGCCGCCCGAGCGCGAAAGGCCGCGAAAAAGGCCGAGGAGCTGACGCGCCGGAAGTCGGCGCTGGAGTCGTCGACCCTACCCGGGAAGCTCGCCGACTGTCAGACCCGCGATCCGGCGGAGGCCGAGCTGTTCGTGGTGGAGGGCGACAGCGCCGGGGGGTGCTTCACCGGTGACACGGAGATCGCACTCGCGTCCGGGCGATCGATCACGTTCGAGCAGCTCGTCAGGGAGCATACCGACGGAGAGACGCACTACTGTTACACGGTCGAGTCCGATGGCAAGATCGGGATCCAGCAGATCACGAATCCGCGCATCACGGAAACCGATGCGAACCTGGTGGAAGTCACCCTCGATAACGGTGAGACGGTACGGTGTACTCCCGACCACGAGTTTATGCTCAGGGACGGGAGATACTGCGAGGCGCAGGACCTTGACGAGGGGCAGTCGCTTATGCCGCTGTACCGAAAGACATCGGATACTGACGAAGAGAATATTACGATCGACGGCTATGAGATGGTAAAACAGCCGGTAATGCGTGACTTCTGGGAGTTCACTCACCTCCTTGCGGACCGATACAATTTGGAGAACGAAAGATACGGTAAGAGCGACGGAGAACACAAACACCATCTCGATTTCGATAAGCGAAATAATCGTCCCGACAATATCCAGCGGCTCCCGAAGGACGAACATCTAGAGTTACACCGGGAACACGCAAAGCAAACTCTCCATACGGAGGAAGTATACGAGAAACTTCGAGAACTCAGGCAGAGTGAGGAGTTCCGGGAGATGATGAGCGATCGTATGCAGCAAGAGGAGACTGTAGAAATTCTCCGGAAACAAGCCGAAGAACAGTGGGAAGACGAGGAGTACCGTGAGTATATGCAGGAGGCGTGGCAGGAATACTACGATAACAATCCGGAATACAGAGAACGCGTACGTGAACGTCTGACTGAGGAGGCTCGAAAGTACTGGGCTAACGAATCACACCGTGAAGAGCAGTCAGAACGGGTTGAACAGTACTACGAGGAGAATCCAGAAGCTGTTGAAAAGCGACGGAAAGAGGCAAAAGAACAGTGGGATAACGAGGAACTTCTCGAATGGCGGAGTGAGAAGACGAAAGAACAGTGGGACAAAAAGTTTCGGGAACAGCGAAAGGAGGCGTACAACCAGACTTACTTCGAGAACACGATTCCCTTTATGAAGGAAGTCCTGGAAGAGGAGGGGGATCTGGAGAACTACGACGAGCGGAGACGAAAGAAAAACGATCCGAACGTCCTCACCAAATCAACGACGATCGAGAAGTTCTTCGAAGGAGAGTCGGAATTGATCGAGGCCGTACAGGCACATAACCACTCCGTGGTGTCGGTGGAACCGCTCGAATCGACAGAGGACGTGTACGATATCGAGGTACCTGGAACCCACAACTTCGCCCTCGAATCAGGGGTGTTCGTCCACAACAGCGCCAAGCAGGGTCGCAACCGCGAGAACCAGGCGATCCTCCCCCTGAAGGGGAAGATCCTCAACGTCGAGAAACACCGGCTCGACCGCATCCTTGAGAACGACGAGATCCGCGCGCTGATCACGGCGATCGGCGCGGGGATCGGCGAGGAGTTCGACATCGACGACGTCCGGTACAACAAGATCATCCTGCTCGTCGACGCCGACGTCGACGGCGCACACATCCGGACCCTCCTGTTGACGCTTCTGTACCGGCACATGAAGCCGCTGATCGAGGCCGGCTACGTGTACGCGGCACAGCCGCCGCTGTACCGGATCCGAAAGGGATCGGAGACGTACGACGCGATGACCGAGGCGGAGCGCGACCGCATCATCGAGGAGGAGTGCGGCGGCGACCCCGACCAGACCCAGCGGTTCAAGGGGCTCGGAGAGATGAACCCCGACCAGCTGTGGAACACGACTATGGACCCCGAAAACCGAATACTGAAACGAATAACCATCGACGACGCGGCCGCCGCCGATCGGATGTTCAACGTCCTGATGGGTGACGCAGTCGAACCGCGCAAGCAGTTCATCAAGGAACACGCGACCGAGGCGGAGTGGGTGGACATCTGATGAGCTCCGACGTACCCGACGTCGACCCCGAGGACGTCCGCGCAGCGCAGGTGACGAACGCCCGCATCGAGGACGAGATGGAGCAGTCGTACATCGACTACGCGATGTCGGTCATCGCGGGGCGCGCGCTCCCGGACGTTCGGGACGGGCTCAAGCCCGTCCATCGACGAATCCTCTACGCGATGCACGAGGCGGGCGTCACCAGCAACTCCCCGCACCGCAAGTCCTCGTCCGTGGTCGGCGAGACGATGGGTGACTACCACCCCCACGGTGACAGCGCCATCTACGACACGCTCGCGCGGATGGCCCAGGACTTCTCGATGCGATATCCCCTCATCGACGGGCAGGGGAACTTCGGATCCATCGACGGCGATCCGCCGGCCGCGATGCGGTACACCGAGGCCCGGATGGCCCCCATCGCCGAGGAGCTGCTCGCGGACATCGAGCGCGACACGGTCGACTTCCAGCCCAACTACGACGACCGCCTCGAGGAGCCCGAGGTGTTGCCGTCGGCGATCCCGAACCTGCTCGTCAACGGCTCGTCGGGGATCGCCGTCGGGATGTCCACGAACATCCCGCCGCACAACCTCGGCGAGGTGATCGACGCGACGGTCGAGTTGATCGAGACGCCGGACGCGACGGTCGAGGACCTGATGGACCACGTCAAAGGCCCCGACTTCCCCACCGGTGCGAACATCGTCGGGCGAAACGCGGTCCACAAGGCGTACAAGACGGGACGCGGCCGCGTCCGCGTCCGTGCGGAGTTCGAGGTCGACGAGGAGGAGGGACGGATCGTCATCACCGAGCTCCCCTTCCAACAGAACAAGTCCCGGCTCGTCGAGCGGATCGCCGAGGACGTCACCGAGGGCGCGATCGAGGGGATTCGCGACCTCCGCGACGAATCCGACCGCGACGGGATCCGCGTCGTGATCGATCTCAAACGCGACGCGATGGCGGAGGTCGTGAAGAACCAGCTGCTGGAGAGCCACCTCGAACGGACGTTCGGCGTCATCAACCTCGCCCTCGTCGACGGCGCGCCGCGGGTGCTCGATCTCAAGGAGACGCTCGAACACTACGTCGAACACCGGCGCGACGTCGTTCGACGACGGTCGGAACACGAGCTCGAGGAGCGCGAGGACCGCGCGCACATCCTCGAAGGCCGGCTGAAGGCGCTCGAAAACGTCGACAGCGTCGTCGAGACCATTCAGGACTCCGCGGATCGCGACGCCGCGAAGGCGGCACTGGAGGCCGACTACGAGTTCTCGGAGGCGCAGGCAGAACACATCGTTCGGATGCAGCTCGGATCGCTCACCTCGATGGAGACCCAGGAGATCGAATCCGAGTACGCGGACGTCACCGCCCGGATCGAGCGGCTGGAGACGATCCTCGGTGACCCCGACGAGCTGGATCAGGTCATCGTCGACGAGCTGGAGGCGATCAAAGACGAGTACGACGACGAGCGCCGAACCAGCTTCATCGAGGACTCCGGATCGGTCACCCACGAGGACCTCATCCCCGAGGAGGAGTGCGTGGTCGTGATGTCCGAGGACGACTACATCAAGCGGATGTCGCTTGAGGCGTTCCGGGCGCAAAACCGCGGCGGGAAGGGGATCATCGGGACGGACCTCAAGGAGGGTGACAGCGTCTCCTCGGTGTTCATCGCGAACTCCCACGATTACCTGCTTGCGATCACCAATCGGGGACAGATCTACCAGCTGAAGACCTACGAGATCCCCGAGATGTCCCGGACGGCCCGCGGGAAGTCGGCCGTCAACCTCCTCGATCTCGACGACGGCGAGGAGATCCAGGCGGTCGTCGACTGCGACCGCGTCGGCGAGGACGTCGACGAGGAGCGATACCTGACGATGGTCACGCGTGACGGCTACATCAAGCGGACGTCCGTCGAAGCCTTCGAGAACATCCGATCGACGGGGATCCGTGCGATCCGACTGGAGGACGGCGACGAGCTCGTCGACGTCGAGGAAACCGACGGTGACGCCGACCTCGTGATCGGAACCGCCGACGGGATGGCCATCCGGTTCGACGAGGACGAGGTGCGGGCGATGGGTCGCAGCGCCCGTGGCGTCCGCGGGATCGACCTTGAGCCGGGCGACCGGGTTGCCGGGCTCGCCGCGGTCGATCCCGACCGGCACAACTGGGTCCTGACCGTCACCGAGAACGGGTACGGGAAACGGTCGGACGTCTCCGAATACCGCGTCCAGTCACGAAACGGCAAGGGACTCATCGACATCAAGACCGGGAGTCGAAACGGCTCCGTCGTCGCGATCGAGGCGGTGACCCACGGCGACCACCTCCTCGCGATGAGCGCCGACGGCCAGATAATGCGAACCCGCGTCGAGGACGTCTCGACGGTCGGCCGGAACACGATGGGCGTGATCGTGATGGATCTGGCGGCCGCGGACGAGGTGTCGTGTCTCGACATCGTTCCGGCGGCGATCGCCACGGGTGACCGCGAGGACGAGACGAGCGATCCGGACGCAACCGAATCGGAGACGCCCGAGACGGACGCGACGGCGGCCGACGTCGCCGAGGCCGACGTGGCCGACCCCGACACCGAAGACGAGTAGCGAGCGGTTACAACACCGTTTTGCCGAACGCGCTGGCCGCCAGCTCGGTCGCGAGTTCGGCGGTCTCGTTGTGGCTGTCGAGCGTCGGATTCACCTCGACGAGCTCCATCGAGCGAACGCCGGCGTCGGCGACCTGTTCCATCGCGGAGTGGGCTTCCCGGTACGTAACCCCGCCGCGGACGGGCGTCCCGACGCCGGGCGCCTCGGTCGGGTCGAGCCAGTCGAGATCGAGGCTGACGTGCAGTCCGTCGACGCCGTCCGTCGCCGTTTCGATCGCCTCCTCAACGACGGTCGTGATCCCCCGGTCGTCGATGTCCGACATCGTGTAGGCGCTGATCCCCCGATCGGCGATCAGCTCGCGTTCGGCGGGATCGACGCTGCGAAGTCCGACCAAGACGAGGTTCTCCTCACGAAACCGCGGCGCGTGCGCCCAGTCCATCTCGGCGAAGGGACCATACCCCAACGCGGCCGCAAGCGGCATTCCGTGGACGTTCCCCGACGGTGACGTCTCCGGAGTGTTGAGATCGGCGTGGGCGTCGAACCAGATCGCGCCGAGGTCGGCCTCACGGGCCGCACCCGACAGCGTTCCGATCGCGACGGAGTGGTCCCCCCCGAGCACGAGCGGCGTTTCCCCGGCGGCAAGCGACTCGGCGACGTCGTCGCCGAGTCGGGTGCAGACCTCGGCGGTTTCCCGAAGGAACTTGGCCGTTCCCGACGGCGGCGTCTCGTGGTCGGGGTCGCGTTCCTCGGCACGGGGGACGGCGAGATCGCCCCCGTCGACCGGTTCGACGCCGGTGCGTGAGAGCTGGTCGGAAAGCCCCGCATACCGGATCGCCGAAGGACCCATATCGACGCCACGACGGTTGGCGCCGTAGTCGGTCGGTGCGCCGATGATTCGAACGGTGGTCATACGCGGCGATCGACGGCGGACGGCTTGAAGCTGGGGATCACGGATGTGACAAACCCAGCCCGCTCTCGATCGGGACCGGATCCCGGCTTCCACCGCCTTTAAGCGGGCTCCGTGAGTACGGATCCGTATGTCATCGATCGAACTGACGTCCAGTCAGAAAACCATCCTGACGGCGCTTATCAATCTCTACCGTGAGGAGGACGGCGCGGTCAAGGGCGAAACGATCGCGGCGGAAGTCGACCGGAATCCGGGCACGATCCGCAACCAGATGCAGAGCCTCAAGGCTCTCCAGCTCGTCGAGGGCGTCCCCGGTCCGAAAGGCGGGTACAAGCCGACGGCCAACGCCTACGAGGCACTCGACGTCCAGCAAATGGACGAGCCGGCGAACGTCACGCTTCGCTACGAGGGAGAGATCGTCGAGGACGCGAACGTCGACGAGATCGACCTCTCGAGCGTCCACCATCCAGAGCTGTGTCGCGCCGAGATCCACATCCAGGGATCGGTACGCAGGTTCTCGGAGGGCGATTCGGTCACCGTCGGTCCGACCCCGCTGTCGAAGCTCGTGATCGAGGGAACCGTCGACGGCAAGGACGACACCTCGAACGTACTCATCCTCCGGATCGACGACATGCGCGCGCCGATCGAGGATCCGGAGCACTAACGGTTCGATTCCCCGTTTACATGTCGCCGAAGGCGCTCACGGCGCGTCCCGGCGAGGAGATCTTCCCGATCCAGCGGCTTGCGATCGCCTTCTTGAGCATCTTCGCGGCCGGCCCGCCGAAGGTGTTGATCGGAATTCCCGTGACGTCGTGGGCGACGGCCGAGTCGCCGACGGAGATGACGGTCCCTTTGTCCTCGTGTCGCCAGGTCTTCAGCGGCGCGCCGCGAGCGGCACGCGCGAGGTTCTCACCGGCGACCTCCGCGGCCTGCCAGGCCGCCTGTGCGGTCGGGGGCGCGACGTCGTCGCCACCCTGGCTGACGAGCGCGGTGTCGCCGATGGCGAACACGCGGTCGTCGCTCGTGGTGAAGTCGGATTCGGCGACGACACGGTTCGAGCGGTCGTCCGTCTCGACGTCGACGCCCTCCAGTTCCGGCTGGCCGGTGATGCCGCCGGTCCAGATGAGAACGTCGTAGGACAGCTCCTCGTGGTCCTCGTCCTCGCCGCCGCCCAGATACACCGACTCGTCGTCGGCCTTCGAGATGAAGTCACCGGTGAGGATCTCCACGTCCGCGTTCTCGAGTCGCTTTCGGAGGGCACCCTGTACTTCCGGATCGTTTCCGGGGAAGACCTCGTCGAGCCCCTCGATGAGCGACACGTCGATCGGCGCGCGGTGTTTCTCACGATACTCGGCGATCTCGCCGGCAGTCTGGATGCCCGAGAGCCCGGCACCGCCGACGAGCACCTGTGCGGGATCGGACTGGGTCGCCTCCGCGGCGGCCTCCCGAACCTCCCGGTGGATCTCGTGGGCGTCCTCGAGGCCCTTGAGCTGGTGGGCGTGTTCCTTCAGGCCGTTGATGCCGAAGAACGCCGTCGTCGAACCGATCGCAAGCAGTAGATAATCATACTCCAGGCTGGTCCCGTCGTCGGTTTCGACCGTCCGGTCGTCGACGTCGACGTCGGTCACGCGCCCCCGCACGAACTCCGTGGCGGGGGATTTGATCTCCTCGACGGGAACCGTGACCTTCGATTCGATCGACGGGTCACGGATCACGCGGTGGACCTCGTGTAACACGAGATGGTAATCGTGCTCGGAGACCCAGGTGAGTTCGGTCTCACCGGCATCGATCTCGTCCTCGAACGCCTTCACCGCGCCGGCGCCGGCGTACCCGGAGCCGACGACGACAACTTGCGTACTCATACCGGAGCATCCTCAGTCAGCGGATAAAGTCGCTTTGGAACGTTCCTGTCGGTGAAATCGTGGTGCAAGGGTCGAGGCACGAACGGACCCGTCTCACTCGATCGAGAGGCCCGGATGCCAGCGGTCGGCGTCCGATGCCGCGACGCGATCGTCCATCGCCGCCAGCAGTTTGACGGCGAGCGTCGCGGTCTCGGCGGCGCGATCGTCGCCGGTCGTTCGAAACTCCCCCGACGTTCGGTCGGCGTACACCGAACAGACCGCGCCCGCACGAAGCCCGTAGACGTTCGCAAGCGTGAGGATCGCGCTCGCCTCCATCTCGACGTTCAACACGTTTACCTCGCGCAACTCCTCGAGGAGGGTCTCAGAGCCCGCAGCCTCGAACCCACCGAATCCCGGCCGCCCCTGGCCGGCATAAAACGAATCAGCACTCATCGTCACGCCGACGTGATACTCGTAATCGAGCCGTTCGGCGGCCGCGATCAGCGCAGTGACGACCTCGTGGCTCGCCGTCGCGGGATAATCCGAGCGAACGTACTCGTCGCTGGTCCCCTCCTGGCGAACGGCTCCGGAGGTGATCACGAGGTCGCCGACGTCGGTCTCGGGCTGGATGCCGCCACAGGATCCGACGCGGATGACCGTCCCGACGCCGACCCGCGCAAGCTCCTCAACCGCGATCGCCGCCGACGGCGAGCCGATCCCGGTCGAACACGCCGAGATCGGGACGTCGTCGGCGCGTCCGGTCACGGTCCGGTACTCGCGGTGTCGTGCGACCTCGGTCGAGTCGTCCCACTGGTCCGTGATCGTCTCGAGGCGGTCGGGGTCGCCGGGCAACAACGCCGCGTCGGCGACGTCTTCGGGGCCGACCTCGAGGTGATACTGCGTCTCGTCGTTCGGGTCCTCGCTATCGCCCGTCATAGTCGCGATTCGGGGAGCAACCCCATAGTGGTTCGCGTGCGGCACCGTGGCCGTGACCGATCGCGATCGCCGCCCGTACCTTCTTTAGGCGGGGACGAAAACGTCGGGTATGGTCGAAGCATTCGTTCGGCTCCACTGTCCCGAGTGCGCGAAGGATTGGGAAGCCTCGCCAAGCGATCTCCCCGATCTGCGGACGAACTACAGCTGTGGGGATTGTCACGCGACGCGACGGCTCACGGAATTTATGCGGACTGAACGCGACCTCGAGGCCGTC
The DNA here is from genome assembly GCF_029889855.1 of Halopenitus sp. POP-27. NCBI lineage: Archaea > Methanobacteriati > Methanobacteriota > Halobacteria > Halobacteriales > Haloferacaceae > Halopenitus > Halopenitus sp. POP-27. The sequence goes on from NZ_JARANU010000006.1 coordinate 119,658, forward strand.
AAGCAGTTCCAGTGACTTCCAGCGGACGGACCCGTCCCCACGAGATGCCGCATCGCCTCCTGGCTGCCGTCACTCGCCGGTCGGCGACCGCGCACCGCAGGCGTCACAGGCGATGCGGGTCGTTCCCTCCTCGGTAACGAGCCGCGTGTCCGGAAGTCCACACTCCGGACAGACGACGAACGCCTCGGCATAGTCGTCGAGCGCCGCCGCGATCCGATCGGTTCGGAAATCGCCGGTGAGGCGGGCCCGCCCACGCTCGTCGATCCCCGCACTGGTGCCGAGCTCTCCCTGAAGGAACTGGAGCACGTGGTCCGGATCGCGGTCAACCCGGTCGGCGATGTCCTGGAAGTTTTCCACCACGGTCGCGTGCCCCTCCGACCGCACCTCCGGGTCTGGGACCTCGAACCGCCCGTCCTCACCTTGGATGTCGGACGTCTCCTCGATGGCCCGGTCGAGTTGGTCGTCGTACCCCATATCGAACCGTTACGATCGGATCGGGTTAAATTCCGTGGCCCGCAAGCGACTATTCGTGAGAATCCCGCGGGTAGGAGCCGTCTATTCGGGTTCGTGTGTTAACGGTGATCAAGATAATACTATATGCCCTCGGTCGCTAGAAACGGGTGCCTATGAAGAAACAGGAACTCATTCACCTGCACGGCCTTCTTTCGGAAGTACGAAAACAGTGCGAGCACTGGGACGAGGACCTCGAACTCGAGGAGTACGAAACGATGGGTGTCAAACCGACATCGATCCACAAATCCAAGACTGACCACAAAGCGGCTGTTTTCAAACTCGCGACGGGCATCACGGCGCCGATGGGCGAATCCGAATCCGAAGCGCTGGCCCCGACTGCTGACTGAACGTCACCTCTCGCCTCCATACCCAACGCCACACAGTGGCAACGCTCGGCGGGTCCGGGTCCGCACGTGTCGTCCCGGCGTCGCGGAACTCCCCTATCGATCGTCCCGCCTCGATCGCCGAACACCGATCGACGTTGGGGATCACCACCTCTCGATGGGTCACCCAACGCGATCGCTGAACGACAGCTACCCAGTCAGAGACGTCCGTTGATCGGCGAGTCGCAGCCGACGGTGAATCGCTACTCTGGATCCTCAACCATCTCTTCGAACTCGGGGAGGAGATCCGAGTCGTTCTCGACGGCGCCTGATCCCTCATCGTCCCCGTCGGTGGCGGTCCCGGAGTCTTCCGTCGTGTCCGAATCAGGGATCTCCGCAACGGTTAACACCTTCAGCGGAATGTTCCGCAACCGCTGTCCGATCTCCTTGCGGGCGATCCGCGAGGCGTGTTCCTCACGATCGACGTTGAACACGGTCATCTCGAGCTCGAGCGCCACGAGCGCTTCGTCGGCCGCGATAAAGGCCGGCGGGAGCTCCTCGCCGCCGGGTGTGGTCCAGGTCCCCATCTCGATCTCGACGTAGTTGAGGTCGGGATTCAACATCTCCCCGGTCTTCGAGATGGCGATCCGTACCGCTTCGTCGACCGTTTCGACGTCGTATACGGGAACCGCGGCCTCAACGACGACTCGACAGTCCATCGTGAGATCACCTAACGCACCAAGGGGTATGAAGGTTCGGCCGGGTCACCGACCGAATTCACGGAGTCCACCCGGCAAGATCACTCACCGTCCGACCGAAGGTAATGAAACACGTAGGTTTGAGCGTATCCGGCGAACTCCCCGCCGAACCGGCCGCGGATCGCCCGCGAGGTCTCAGCGTAGGACCCACGGTCACACTCGGGAAACCGATCGGCGATGACCGACCGGATCCACGTATCAAGCGGCACCGCCTCGAGGTGGTCCAACGCGAACAAACACACGCAATCGGCGACCTTTTCGCCGACGCCGACGAACTGGGTCAGGAACTCGCGCGCGGGTTCGTACGCGAGCGCGACCGCCTCGGACGGGTGTGCGTCCCCGTCGACAACCATTCGTGCAGTCCGTTCGACGTACGGGGCTCGATATCCCAACGCGAGGTCCCGAAGCCCCTCCTCGGACGCCGCCGCGAGCTGGGTCGGCGTCGGGAACGCGTCGATCGTCTCCTCCCCAAACGTGACCGTCTCACCGTATGTCTCCGCAAGCCGACGCTGCATCCCGTGGATTCGCGAGACGCGCATCTGTGCGGAACAGATGAACGAGATCAGACAGGGAAACGGCGGATCGCGAACCAGACGCATCCCCGGATACGCGTCGACCGATCGGTCCACGATCGGGAGATCGGGGATGGCCGCCAGTATCGCGTCGAGGTCGTCATCGAGCCGCAGGAGATGCGTCAAGAGCGGGACCGCATCGGCGGTGGCCGCCCACTCCAGGGCCCCGTCGTCGACGCCGCCCACCTGTCGGACGCGAACGGCGATCCGCTCATCCGACACGCCGTCGATGGGCGGGACGACCGTCCGGTACCAGTGGTTGCCGCCGTGTGCCCCGAGTTGGTCATACATCGATCCGTCCGCCCGGTCCCAGAGGTAACTCTGTCCGCTTTCGAGCGTCGACTGAAGGTCAAAGGGGCCGGCCACGTCCGCGAGATCGATCGCGCCACGCTCCAGCGACCGCTCGCCGACCGAGCTCGCCGCCGTCGATCCAGTATGCGCGCCCGACTCGGGTGGTTCCGATCCCATCACGTTCGGGGTGGGGCCGGCACCGTATTCGCGTTTCGATACGACCCGTCTGTGCCGGCCAGCCCTTTTGGTCGTCCGGTCCGAACCAACCGTATGCCGACCTACCGCCGCCGGACTCGCGTTGCCGCACCGCTTGCGGACGTGTGGGCGTTCCACTCACGGGCCGACGGTCTGCAACGGCTCACTCCCGACTGGATACACCTCCGTGTCGAGGGCATCGATCGCCCTGATGACGTCGCAGCCGCCACCGAACCACGACCGATCGATGACGACACGGCGACCGAGCTCGTCGCGGGTACCGAGCTTCGGCTCTCGGTCAACCCGTTCGGAATCGGTCCGCGACAGCGTTTCGTCTCGCGGATCCGGGACCGCCACGCCGGGGACGGACGCGCGTACTTCGTGGACGATATGTCCGCCGGACCGCTTCCCGAATGGGTACATACACACCTGTTCTTCGCGGACGGCGACGACACGATCCTCGTCGACGACGTCCACTACCGACTGCCGGGCGGCGCGGTGGCTGCGCGGTTCGCACCGATAAGTGGATGTGGCCTCGAGATGGCGTTTCGTGATCGTCACCGGCGAACCAAAGCGGCACTGGAGTGACTGCCGTGTCAGTGGTGGTCTGCCGGGGAATCCGTACTGTACCGTATCGTCCCGCCCCGGTCCATTCCCGACGACCCAACGACTGAAGCCCACGGCCGGCGAAGAACCGGTATGACCATCGACGTCGTCGACCTCGACCACGTCGCACTGCGCGTCAGCGACCTTGATGCCGCCCTGGCGTTCTACCGTGATCTACTCGGGCTTGACGTCCGGGACCGCGACCGATACGCGGCCGGCGAGGTGCCATACGTCGCCCTCGTGGCCGGCGGCCGTCACCTCCATCTGGTTCCGAGCGAGGGGCCGATCGACGTCGGCGGCGACCACGTCTGTCTGTTGGTGCGTTCGAGCGGTGTCGACACGAGATCCGAACTCGAGGCGCTGCTCGATCGGATCGCCGACGCCGGCTACACGGTCGAACCCGACGAACCGCGGAAACGCTACGGCGCCTACGGGCGCGACTGGGCCGCATACGTCCGTGACCCGGATGGCCGTCGTGTCGAACTCAAACTCCACTAACGGTGCCGACCGCCGGCGGAGTATCACACCATCCCGTGTCCGACCGCAGTCGGTATCCCTTTGTCACCATCCGGCGTGGTCCCGTTATGAGCGGTGACACCTTCGCCGTCGGCATCCACGTGACCGACGCCGAGTTTCAGTTCGTCGTCCGCGTCCCGTCGTCGATCGATTCCGGCTGGTCGGACCCCGATGCCTTCCAGTCGCTCGTCGAACGGCACGTTTGGGACCGACTCGACCGGACCGCCGTCCTGGAGACGATCGATCGAACCGCCGATGTCGGAGAGACCGTCTCCTTGGGCACGATCACGCTCGAACCCGATGGCACCGTCGTCGACGCGTCGCTGCGCGATCCCACGTCGGACTAACTCGCTGACGCCGGGACTGAAGCCGGATCGAGACCGTCGGATCACTAACCACCGCCCCGATCTCCCGCCTCCCGACTGATCACACAGTCGTAACTCCCCAACAACCACACGACTCCTCCAAACACTCCTTGCCGACCGCTAAAA